>JBGPNV010000180.1:0-5419 GCA_041487695.1 Thermoplasmata archaeon
AGCACCGCGTGGTCCTCATCGACCGCGCCGGCACGCACGCCTTCCAGCCCTCGTTCCTATGGGTGATGTCGGGCGCGCGCGAGCCTGCCGCCGTGGTTCGCGACCTTACCAGCCTGCGGCGCAAGGGTGTCGAGCTCAAGCGCGCCGAGGTGCGGGCGGTCGACCTTCGCGCGCGGGAGGTGGAGACTTCGTCGGGCAAGGTCGCCTACGACTACCTCGTGATGAGCCTCGGCGCAGAGCTGGACCCCGGCGCATTCCCCGGGCTCACGGAGGCGGGGCTTACGTTCTACACGCTTGAGGGCGCGGCGGCCTTGCGCAGCCGCCTCGCCGCCTTCGAAGGCGGACGCGTCGCCGTGCTGGTGAGCAAGCTGCCCTTCAAGTGCCCGGCCGCCCCCTATGAGGCCGCGCTCCTCCTCGAAGCGATCGTGCGCGACCGCGGCCTGCGCGACCGGGTGGAGGTCGACTTCTACACACCTGAGAAGCTCCCCATGCCGGTCGCGGGACCTTCCGTGGGCGCGGCTCTCAAGGAGATGCTTGAGTCGCGCGGCATCCGCTTCCACCCCGAACATGCCCTCAAGAGCGTGGATGCGACAGGGCGTCGACTCGCGTTTGGGAATGGCGCGGAGGTCCCCTTTGACCTGCTGGCCTTCGTGCCCCCGCACCGCGCGCCCCCCTGCATCCGTGACGCGGGGCTCCTGAACGATGCGGGGTGGGTGCCCGTCGACCCGCGCACCCTTGAGACGGCACACCCGGGCGTCTTCGCGATCGGCGACCTTGCCGCGATCAAGCTCGAGTCCGGCCTGATGCTCCCGAAGGCGGGAGTCTTCGCCCACGCGGAAGCGAAGGTCGTCGCGGCCAACATCGCGGCGCTGGCTGAAGGGAGGCCCCCCGCCGCGGCGTTCGACGGCCACGGCCAGTGCTGGGTCGAGACCGGAGGCGGCAAGGCCGCCTTCGCCAAGGGCGATTTCTACGCGTCGCCCTCCCCCGTGGTTGCGCTGCGCCGGCCGTCGGCCCTATGGCACCTGACGAAGGTCCTGTTTGAGCGGTACTGGCTCCTGCGGTGGTTCAGGGGCTTATCGGCCACGCGCCCGCGGACACCCTAACGGGGGGACGCCCACATGACGAGGATCTTGTTCATCCTCAACGACCCCCCGTACGGCACCGAACGCGCGTACAACGCGCTCCGCCTCGCGCTCAACCTCCTCAAGCAGGAGCCTCGCCCCGAGGTCCGCGTGTTCCTCGTCGGCGACGGGGCGTCCTGCGCGAAGGCCGGACAGGTCACGCCCGATGGCTACTACCACATCGAGCGGATGCTGAAGGGCGTGGCGGCGCGCGGGGGCACGGTCGGCGTGTGCGGCACCTGCATGGACGCGCGGGGCTTGAAGGACGGCGACCTGACGGCTTCCGCGCGCCGAAGCTCGCTTGATGAGGTCACAGCGTGGACACTTTGGGCCGACAAGGTGCTCGTGTTTTGACGCGCGCTGAATGGCCAAACCGCAAGCCGCAGGCCCGGCGCTTCAGGCCGGCCCCGGCCGGCGCAAGACGACCCGCACCGTCGAACCCTTTCCCGCCGCGGATTCGACTTCGATCCGGCCCTCTTGCGCCTTTACCAGCCCGTGTACCACGGCAAGTCCGAGTCCAGCCCCCCCGGTCTTGCGCACGGAGGAGGCGTCGGCCTGCACGAACGGCCGGAACATGTCCTTGCGGACGTTCTCGGGAATCCCGGGCCCGAGGTCCTCCACCTCGACAATCACCTGGGCATCAAGGGCCCAGGCGCGCAACACAATCGGGGTGTCGGGCGGGGAATACTTGGCTGCGTTGTCGAGCAGTTCGACGAGTACAATGAGAAGCATCCGCCGGTCCGCCTGGACCATCTCGGCGCCGGGCGCAACCTCGAGCGTGACCGCCCTTGGCGGACCCGGGCCCCGAGCATCCGCCGCAGTCGCCGCCTCGGTAAAGAGGTCGACCGTCTTGAGCGCCCGCATGTTCGCCGCGCGCCCGCCCTCGCGCAACTTGGAAAGCTCCACGATCGAGGTGAGCAGGAACCCGAGGTGCTTTGAGGAGCGCTCGATCTTTTCGCGGGCGGCGTGCCAGGCTGGCGAATCCGGCTTCAAGGCCCCCGTGCCCATCAGCTCCGCGTACCCTTGGATCACCGTGACGGGCGTGCGGAATTCGTGGGAGACTACATCGAGGATATCCTCGCGCACCTGCGCCATCGCCTTGCGCTCACTGATGTCGGTCACCATTGCGAGCGCCCCCACCCTGTGGCCCGCCTCGTCGAAGAGATTGTTCCCGGCCGCGGTCACCCAAATGAGCGAACCATCCTTGCGCCGCATCCGCAGCTCCACGGTGCCGCCCTCCCCCGGCTCGGCGGTTTCCAATCCGGCCCGCACCACCGAAGCTGACTGGTTGTCGAGCAGGTCGAACAGGGAGACACCAGCGAGCTCTTCGGGTGTGTAGCCGAGCATCTTCGCGAAGCGATGGTTCGCGAAGGTCGTCCTCCCACCTGCGTCAAGTACGTGGATTCCCTCTTGGGCCGTCTCCACGATCTGGCGGTACTTCTCCTCGCTCATCCGGAATTCTCGCTGCGCCCGGTTGAGGTCCGTGATGTCGCCGAAGAAGCCGAGGATGCACGTGTCACCTTCGAGGTCGATGAGCTCTGCGGCAGCGAGCACCTCCCGTTGCTCGCCGGACCTCTTGCGGAATACGGCTTGGAATTGGGGAATGGTCCCTCGCTCCAGCAGTTTAGCAACGGTCGCCCCTCGCAAGCCGGGGTCAGCCCAGACCCCAAGCTCCTCGACGAGGTGCCCCACGACTTCGCTCCTCTCATATCCCAAGGCCCTCAGGTAGCTCTCGTTCACATCGATGAAACGGCCGTCCGAGGCCCTGACAATGCAGATAGCGAGCGGGCTAGACCTGAACACCTTCGAAAACCGGGCCTCCAAGCTTCGACGCAGCGCCTCGCCGGCCTTGCGCTCGCTGATATCGTGGAAGTTGGCGACAAGGGCGCCCACGGCCGGGTCGTCGAGCCGATTCGTCAGGGTCGCCTCGACCCAACGCCAGGAGCCGTCTCTGTGGCGCAGGCGCTCCTCAACCGCCACGGACCCGCCCGGGTCCTTCATCGCCTCGGCGATGCGCAGCGCGGTGGAGGCCTGGTCGTCAGGGTGGATGAGGCCGACCCCAGTGCGCCCCACGAGTTCCTTAGGGTCATACCCGAGCACGCGGGTGATGGAGGGCGACGCGTACTTCCAGACGCGGTCGGCCCCCATGAGGACGGTGACATCACGGCCGTGCTCGATGATTGCGCCGAAGCGCGCGGCAGACCGCTGAAGCGCCTCCTCCGCGGCCCGCCGCTGGGACATGTCCCGCAGCACCCCCGTGAAGTGGCGCTGCCCGCCGGCCGACGTGACGCCCAAAGTGAGCTCAAGGGGAACGCGCGTCCCATCCTTCCGCCGGCCGACCAAGGCGATGGGTTCCGAGGGCAGCCCCTCCGCGGGCGTTCGACTTACGGCGGATAGCGCCGCCTCAAAGGCCCCCCGCGTATCTTCGGGGAGCAAGTGGGTCGCGGGCTTGCCGAGCATCTCGTCCATCGGGAGTCCGAAGAGACGCTCCGCGGCTGAATTGGCGAAAACGACGCGGTCCGACTCATCCACGGTGATGATTGCGTCCTGCGCCGCCTCGGTCACCACGTGGTAGCGATCCTCGCTTGCCTTGAGCTCGGCCACGCTGTCCTCGAGCTGCTGGAGGAGCTGCTGGCGCGAGAGTGCGTAGAGGATCGCACGGGCGAGGTGGTCGCCCACGAGCTGGCTCTTGTAGACGTAGTCCTGCGCCCCCTCGCGCACCGCCTGCGCGGCGACTTGCTCGTCTTCGAGGCCCGAGAGCACGAGCACCGGGACACTCCGGGCGCGCTCGCGGACATCGAGGAACGTCTG
The DNA here is from genome assembly GCA_041487695.1 of Thermoplasmata archaeon. Taxonomy (GTDB): domain Archaea; phylum Thermoplasmatota; class DTKX01; order DTKX01; family DATEUP01; genus DATEUP01. The sequence continues at coordinate 3,933 of JBGPNV010000180.1, forward strand.
GAGCCCGCGGCTGTCCGGCAGCGAGAGGTCGACGAGCGCGACGTCGAAGCCCCCCTTTTCGAGGGCCGTGAGCCCGGCCGACAGGCGGTCTGCAACCACGATGACAAACGGTGGTCCCCCAAGCCCCTTGAGCGCCTCGCGCACGAGTCGCGCATCCGATGGGTTGTCCTCGATGAGAAGGACGCGGACTCCTCTCTGCTTATGGCCCTCCAGAGAGCCACCTCCCGCATCCAGCACGTGGCCACAAGGAGTATGGTTTGGCGTGATTCGAGGCAACCGGACGCCAGGGGTCCCCATGCGCTCGCGCCTGCGAAGGGAGGGTGCGGTGCGCAAGCGCCCCGGAACCGGTCTCGCGGCGTTGGGTCATCGCCTTTCCCTTCCTCTTCCATTGGGAACCGCTTCGCTATCCATTACGACCCAAATCGGCCCGGGACGCAGATTTAGGGTAGCCTAGAAAGGCGGCCGGCTCCTATTAGAATGGGATTGCGTAGGTGGCCTTGACATACAGGGTGGCGCCTGCCATTTGCACACTTCACCGAGTAAGAGCGTTGGTTACATATTGTGAGGATGAGCCCTCCGGACAACCCGAAATTGTGTGGAGACAACTGTCAAATTGCCCTGAATTTCGTTGCCCGTGACCTCGATGACCGCCCCCCAGAAGGTGCAAAACGGGGAGGCAGGGGAGTTGACCTCATTCGAAAGAGATCTCCTTCGTGCGATGGTCCAAGACCCCTTGAGGTCCCCCGGAGCGCTTGCGCAGATAACCGGCGTTTCGACCGGCCGTGTGCGGCGGGCTCGCCGAAGGCTGCACGAAGAAGGGGTGTGGGTGTCCGGCTATGACCTCGACCAAGCCCAAGTCGAGTTCGGGCCGCTTGCCGTTTGCTGGGTTCGTCTGAGCCCCGGGGCGAGCCTGGACCGGTTCGGGCTCGCCCTTGAGGGGGCCCTTCGAGGGTCCGGGATCGCGGGGGTCTGCCTCCATGAGGGGGAAGTCGTCGTGGGGCTCCTTTCAGGCGCCGGCCTCGATGCGCTCGCGCGGTTTGAGCACGCGTTGCACGGCCCCGCCTGGGAGGTGAGGCAGTTCGACTTCGCGGTCTTTGCGCGCACGCCCGGCTTCCGCTTCGTCCCGATGGACTATAGCGGGGTACTCGGGCGCATCCCGCGCGCGGCGGACGCACGGAAGCGCGCGCAAGGACGGCGGGGGGGCGAGCGGGGGGCGGCCCGCCGGAGACGTGCGTTCAATCCGACCGAGGTCGCCGTCGGCCGCGAGCTCCTGTTGCACGCCGCGGCGACCGTGGGGGAGGGGGCGGCGCGCGTAGGTACTTCGCGAAGCTCCTTTGCGCACACGAAATCCCGCCTGCTGAAAAATGGCGTGCTTCGTCCCTGCGTCCGGCTTCATCTCCCCGCGCTAGGCTGCCGGTTCCTGCTTGTAACCACGCGCCACCATCGGCCGATCCGAGGCCAGGTCGCCCATTCGAAGGAGGCGCGCG
>JBGPNV010000181.1:0-5417 GCA_041487695.1 Thermoplasmata archaeon
ACGCCGTGCGCGGCAAACCCACGGCGCGCGAGCCAAACGGCCTCGACGCCCGCGCCGCAGCCGATGTCGAGCGAGGGGCACGGCCGCACGGCGCGCGAGGCGACCAGAGCGACAAGTTCCTGCGGCGGCTCGCGGTAGTGCCAGCGCTCGCGGTGCTCGCCCTTGCGGTAGCAGGCGTCCCACACTTCCGACTCGCTCGGGTGGGCCATGGCCCTGCTCGGACGCCATCCTGCTCTTTTGAAGACTTGGGGCGCCTGGCGCGGCGGCCGCGCTTCGCCCCTTCAGGGGTGCTCGCCGGCGCCGAACGCCTCCATCGCTTCTTCGCGCGTCTTCTCGAGCTCGGCCTTGCTCGCCTTCGCCTCGAAGGAGACCCCCCAGGAGTACCCATGGGGGTCTTGCAGCTTGCCGCAGCGCGCGCCCCAGAACGGGTCCTCGAGCGTCATCGTGACCTTCGCGCCGCGGCCACGGCCTTGCTGAAGATACGACCGATGCCAGGCGGCGGACCGCGGACCGCGGCGCCCGTCTCACGAGCGTCTCGCGCGATTTCCCGATCCGGTCTGCATTTCCCAAGAATAACGTGAACCTGCGCAGGCGGCCGACCGGCACGCTTGGAATAATCCTTGGATCACCCGTCGCACGGCGGCGAAAAACTCAAAGCCTTGGCGTGGGTTGAGTTGGCCGTCCGCCGCGCGGCGCGCTTCTCGCTCTCCGCATGGATCGTGAGCGACGAAGCCCCAATGTCGCGCGCCGCGCGGCGGTCACTTCGCGTGAGGGCCTGTGGGAGCCGCCCGAGGGCGGCCGCCTTGAAGGGCCGTCCATCGGCGGCACCAGGCCTATCGCAAACCCCCCGTATCGTGGTGCCGTGATCCCGAACTCCCCCTTCGCGGAAGTGTTCCGCCCCGCGCCCTCCGAGCGGCGCAACGGCGGCCGCGCAACGTTTGCGCGCCTCGAATACCGGGCCGGCGGCGGCCCGCCTCCCTCGTCCCTGGTTCCGCGGGCGGGCCCGAGGCGCTCCGCACGAATCGCCCACGGGCTCAGCGCCGCCTTCCTCGCGCTGGCGCGGCTCTGGCGTTAGAGGGGGAATGTGCGCGCGCAAGCGCGCGCCTACTTGGCCTCGACCGACCCCGTGGGGGCCTTCGCTACCCGCGCCTCGCCCCTGCCCTCGGCGCCCGAGTGGAGGCGCAAGAACGGGTAGGCGTTTGAGAGCAGCCGCTGCTGCGCCTTGCGGAGGTGCTCGCCGAAGGTCGAGCGCGCGAGCCCCTCGCGCCTGGCCACCTCGTCCATGCCGACCTCCGAAGGGATGTTGAGCAGCCCCTGCTCGTGGGCGAGCAGCAGCGCCCTGACTTGCCGGTCCGTGAGCCCGTCGAAGAGGTGCGCGGGGTAGAAGTCTACGTTGTGGACCTCCGCGAGCCGTTCCCGGACGCGGTGGGAAACGATCTCGACCTTGCCGAGCTTCGAAACGCCTTCGACGAAAGCCCGGACGTCATCGCGGCCCGTCGAGATGAGCCGGTAGGTCTCCCACCCGCCGTGCATCGTGATCGGGTGGAGGATCCAGAGCCCCGAGCGCTCCGCCACGCCCGTGACGGACCCCTCCCGGGTGCAGACGCACATCCGCGTGATCGTAAACGAATTGGGCTCCTCTTCGAACATCGCCTCGAAACCGAGGCGGGTCCGGACCGCCTCGAGGACTTCGTCACGCATCTTCGGGTCGTCAGCGTCCACGTGCAGGACTTCGCCGGTGAAGTTGCACCAGAGCGCCATCCGCACATCGGGGAAGGCCGCGGAGAGGTCGCAGAAGCGGCAGGGGTGTTGGACGCGCGCGCGCGTTTCGAAGAAGGCCATGCCCGTAGCTTCGGGGATTGGGTTATGGAGTTTGCGCCGCCCTGCGCCGGGAGGGGCGTCTCTCGCCCGCCTCGTCGTCCCAGGGTTTGGAAAGTTTGTAAACCCGGAAGTATATATTTGCAAGAGCCCTCGTCCGCCCGAGGGACCCCCGTGCCCGCAAGCCCCGTGAAATCGAAGGAGCCCCAAGAATCCGGGGTAAGCATCCCCGCCCTGCCCGAATTCGCCTCGACGAAGCGCGAGGTGCTGCTCCTCCTCAAGCGCGAGGGCCAGCTCGACCTCGAGACGCTGGCCAAGCGGCTGGGCGTCACGAAGATGGCCGTCCACAAGCACGCGAAGGACCTCGAGGAGCGCGGGCTCATCGAGCGCGTGCCCGTGCGCCGCCCGAAGGGCCGGCCCCGGCTCGCGCTGCGGCTGGCGCCGAAGGCGTCGAACCTCTTCCCCAAGGCATACGCGGGGCTCACCTGCGGCGCGCTCGCCTTCATCGAGGACAAGCTCGGCCGCGGGGCCGTCGAGGAGGCCCTGCGCCGGCGCCAAGGCCAGGTGCTCGCAGGCTACAAGGACCGCGTCGAGGGCGCCACCTTGGGGGAGCGGGTCCACGCGCTCGCTTCGCTGCGCGACCAAGACGGCTACATGGCCGAGGCCCATGAGGGCGGGAAGGGGCGCTTCGAGATTCTCGAGTACAACTGCCCGGTGCTCGCCGTGGCGGAGCAATACTGGGAGGCCTGCGAAGTCGAGCGGGAGCTCTTCCGCAAGGTCCTCCACGCGAAGGTTGAGACGACGCACCGGGTCGTGGCGGGGGCAAACGTTTGCAGGTTCCTGGTGACGCCGAGGGAGGAGGGGCGCGCGTGATCGAGCCGAAGGGACCTTCCGGCGCCAAGGTCGCGCTCGTGACCGGCGCAAGCCGCGGGCTTGGGCACGAACTTTGCCTCTTCCTCGCGGCGCGCGGGTATGCCCTCGTCATCACGGCCCGCAGCGCGCCGGAGCTTGCGCGCGCGCGCCTCGAGTTCGAGGCAAAGGGTGCAAGGGTGAGCGCGCTGCCGGGCGATGTCGCCGAGGCGGGCCACCGCAAGGCGCTCGTCGAAGCGGCGCGCGCCTTTGGGCGCCTCGACGTCCTTGTAAACAACGCCTCGGAACTCGGGCCCTCGCCTCTGCGCCCCCTTGCCCAAGCGCGTCCGGAGGACCTGCGCCGTGTGCTCGAAGTGAACCTCGTCGCGCCCCTTGCGCTCGTCCAAGAGGCCCTGCCGCTCCTCCAGCACTCGCGGGGCCTCGTCATCGACATCTCGAGCGACGCGGCCGTGGGCGCCTACCCGGGGTGGGGCCTCTACGGTTCGAGCAAGGCCGCCCTCGACCTGCTCACCAAGACGCTCGCCGGCGAGCTCAAGGAAGCCGGGGTGGCGGCCGTCTCGGTCGACCCCGGCGACATGCGCACGAAGATGCACCAGGACGCCTACCCGGGGCAGGACATCTCGGACCGGCCGCTGCCCGCCGTCGCGATGCCGTTCTTCGCGTGGCTCCTCTCGCAGGAGCCCCTCAAGGTCACGGGCGTCCGATTCCAGGCGCAGGGCAGCCTTTGGGAGGTGCCCGCGTGAAGCTCGCCGACCTCCGGTTTGAGCGCCCGGAGAGCCTCTTTGCCCACGAGCCGCCCGAGCGCCGCGGGTCGGGGCGCGACGATGTTCGCCTGCTCGTCTCGCGGGGCGCCGTCCACGCGGACGCGCGCTTTGGCGATCTCGCGCAGTTCCTGAGGCGCGGTGACCTGCTCGTCGTCAACGAGAGCGCAACGGTCCAAGCCAGCCTGCCGGTGGAGGGGCGGATGGGCGAGCACCTGCTCAACCTATGCACGCGTTTCGCGCCTGACCTTTGGCTCGCCGAGCCGCGCTGGAGCCCCGGCAAGCCCGGACCGATGGACGTCCTGCCCGGCGACGAACTGCACGCGGGACGCGGCCGGGTCCGCCTCCTCTCGCCCTATCCGGGCATTCCGCGGCTTTGGTTCGCGCAGGCCGACGGGCCCTTCGAGCCGATCCAGCGCGAGGTCGCGGGCCCGATCCACTACGGGTACGCCGAGGCGTTCCCGCTCGATGTGTATCAGACCGCGTTCTCGAGGGCTCCCGGGAGCGTCGAGATGCCCTCGGCCGCGCGGCCAATCACGCTGCGCGTGCTGCGCGCCCTTGCCAAGGCGGGAATCCGCGTCGCGGCCGTCCGCCTCCACACGGGCGTCTCGAGCCTCGAGATCGAGGAAGCGACTGTCGAAGCGCAGGCGCTCTACCCCGAGCCTTTCCGCGTGGGGCCCGAGGCGGCAGCCGCGGTCAACGCGACCCACGCGGCGGGGGGGCGCGTGATCGCCGTGGGCACCACGGTCGTGCGGGCCCTCGAATCGGCAAGCGCGCCGGATGGCGTGCGCCCTGCCCAAGGGTTCACACGCCTCTACGTAAACCCCTCGCGCGGTGTGCGGGTCGTCGACGGCCTGCTCACCGGGCTCCACGACCCCGTGACGAGCCACCTCGCGATGCTCTCGGCGCTCGTCGGGATCGACCGCGTCAAGGACGCGTACGCCCACGCAGTCCGGCAACGCTACCTCTGGCACGAGTTCGGGGACAGCCACCTCATCCTGCCCGCGGAGCGGACTTGGGCGCAGTAGCCTCACTTGGCCCGGCGCGTTGGGCGCGGCCGGACGCGCGGCTGCCGAGGCGCTCGCTTCGCCGCCGGCTGGATCACGCCGCGCTTTGCCAACCACTCCGCGTAGGCGTCGAGCATGCGTTTTCTGTCCTCCTCGTTCCGGCGGCGGTCTTCCTCGAGCTCCGCGAGGTCGACCACGAGCGCATCTTCATCCTTCAAGGGCTTTTTCCACCGTCCTTCTCGAGAGGTCGAGCGCACGCGCCGCGCTCCAGAGCTTCGCTTCGGCAAGATGGCCGCCCGCAACCTTCCAAATCCACCGCGCATCCTCTAAGTCTTTTGGGCTGGCGAGCCACACCTTGTAGGCGATCTGCGTTTCGAGCGGGCCGATGAAAAGGAGGCGGCCGTTTGCGCGAACGCGGATTCTCGATCGGACGGAATCCCGGTGCAGGGAGGTCTTGGTGAACTTGAACTCGACGTTCGGGACGAAGGCGCGCGGGAAGGAGTAGCGGACGGCGGTCGATTCCTTTCCGGCCTCCAGGTATTCGCGGAAGAGGGCTTTTGCGTCGCCCGGCCCGAGGCACGCGAAGCGCCTCGTAAGAACCCGGTGGAGGGCCTCAAACCTTTGGAGGGACATCGGCTCGGCAAGGATGTCGATGTCCTCGGATTCGCGGGAGCGGCCGAGCAAGATGGCGGGGTAGCCAGAAACGACCGCGTAACGGATGTGGCGGCGGTTGAGGATCTCGCAGAAATCCAAGGCGAGGCGATCAAGGGTCGCCTCGCGGAACGTGACACGGATTTCGGAGGGCCCGAAACGGAGGGACTTGAGCCTCCCGGGGTCTGTCGTTCGCCTGGCCACGGCAACTCATCCGCGGGTTGCTATATGAGCAAAAGGGGGGGACGAGCGAACGTAGCGATTCCTCACGGCTTGGCAAAGAACTCGACGAGCCGGGCCGCGGTGACCG
>JBGPNV010000182.1:0-5408 GCA_041487695.1 Thermoplasmata archaeon
CATTGTACCTTGTTTCCAATGCTCACTAAACAACCCCCTGTAAGTTGCCCGGCACACACGGCCCGTCTAAGATAAACCGTTCGCAGACGTATGCCCGCCTTGTCGGAAATTTGTGAGTCAGATCGACATGCAGGCGGCTCCTGCCTGTCTGGAGGTTACATGAGCGTTCGAACCACGTCCGGCGCGCACCGCTGCGGCGAAAATGTACACCCTTGCCAACTGGGGGCTGGAAGGCGTGGATTGATGTAAATTGGCTCGCGCCAAATCAACGAAACCGTGGGTCTCGATGCGTTTCTGAAAGGATTTGGCTACTATTGAGTAGAATGAGTTCTGAACCACGTCAATTGAATTGAGGCACCATCTAAGTGTACATCTACAGTAACTGTACCGGGGGTCAGAAGAAGCCTGTGGCGCGGATACCAAGCGGTGAACGGGCGACCACAGGTTATCTTAGCAAGAGCCCGACTGGCCCCGGGGGGCACGCTACGGCTAGTACTCTCATTGAATCGCATGACAGCCTAGAACGTCATCGCGACGCGGGGCTTCAAGACCTCGTGATCACGCGTGCGTTGCTTAGCAAGCGCCACTCCTACAAGCGGAGGCCGATCACCGAGCCCGCCACGATGCAACTCGTCTTGGATGCCGCGCGGCGCCTCTCGCCCGAGCACTGGGAGGTCGTGATGATTCTCTACATGACTGGCATCGAGGTGCGCGCCCTGGCCAAGATTACCTGGCGCGACTACATGGCCGGGTGGCTGCTGTGGAAGCGCCCGAACCGAAACGAGACGCTGAAGATCCCCCTCGACGACCGGGACCTCGAGCGCGCGGTGCGTGGCTACACGAGCCGGCCTCGCAGGACCCCGGACAAGATCGACCGCATGGTCCGCGACGTGCGGAAAGAGGCGGGCCTCGACGACTTCCCCGACTTCTCGCCCATGACGCTGCGGGTGACGCGCGTCTGGCTCATGCTCCAGGAGGGGCGCACGGTGGAAGCCGTTGCACGCTACCTCTCCCTATCGCCCGCGATCGTGCGCGAGGTGGCAGGCTTTGCAAGCGCCGTACACGAGGCAGCCTCCAAAGCACAAGCCGTGCGCGGCGAACCGGCCGGCGAATAGCCCCGAGGCTTCGGCGGCCCTTTGCCCCATCGCCCTGCCCCTACCCCCCCTATCATGATAGGGGGAAACAAGGCGCTAAGGCCGCGGCTTCCTTCCCACCGACCCTTTTAGGGGGCCTGGCTCGCGCCCACGCGTGCCCGAGGCGGGGGCCCGCACGCGGAAGCGCCCTCGCGCCGTCGATTGGACCTCGATGGCAATCCCATCGGGGTCTTCATAGAAGGTGAGGAGCGTCGCGCCCTCCCGGAAGGTCGGGATGGTCACCCGGGCCCCCGCCGCCTTGAGCTTCCCGTGGGTCTCCTTCAGGTCACCCGTCTTGAAGCCCAGGTGGTCGAGTTCGTCCCCCTTCCGGAAGGGGTAATGCCCCTCGTACCAGTTCAGTTCGAGTTTCTGCTTGCCGCCCGGTGAAACGAGGTAGGCGACCCGTCCGCCCGTTTCCCTTATCCTGAACGTGAATTGCAGCTCCATGCCGAGCGCCTCCCGGTAGAAGGCGATCGAGCGCTCCATGTCGCGGACGCGCAGGCCCGTATAGACGAGCCGGGGGACCTGGAGTTTTCCCATTTGTGGGGCCCACCTTCAAAGAGGCCGGCCGGGGCCTTGAGCCTTCTGCCGCCCAATGACGGGTTGACGGGGGAGGAAAAGGAGTGGGTCCGTCCAGATTTGAACTGGAGTCGCGTGCACCCCAAGCACGTAGGATACCAAGCTACCCCACGGACCCACGGCGGGTGTTAGCCGTCAAGAGGGAGGGGGGTATTTCAGGGTTGCCGGGTGCCCCCGACGAGCCCTCCCGAACTCAGAACGGTGCGACGTCGTCGATGAGGCTCACATGCCCGACGAGGATCCGCCGGCAGCAGTAGCGGCGCAGCCCCAGGTTGTCGAGGACCTCGCGCGGGTTCGCGCCCTCTTCGACCTGCTTGCGGTAGGGCTCGTAGAGCGAGCCGATCACCTTGCCGCATGAAAAGCAGCGCACGGGCATCATCATGGTTTTCGTGTCTCCTTAACGGTAGGACTTCTGGCGCCGCTTGCGCGCGCCGCGCCCGAGCGGGTGCTTGGGCTCCTTCTGCCTCGAGTCGGATGCGATGAGCGAGCGGTCGATGCGCTTGTAGGCGCGCGCGAGCTCCTCGTCGCGGAAATACCGCACGAGCCCGCGGGCGATCGCGGTCCTTGCCGCATCGGCCTGGCCCATGACCCCGCCGCCGCGGATCTGCACATCGATGTCGACATCCTGCGCCCTCTCGCCTGCGATCACGAGGGGCTCCTGGATCTTGAGCCTTGCAAGCTCGGGCATCCAGATCTCGAGCGGGCGGCGGTTTACGCGGACCTGCCCCTTGCCTCGCGTCACGATCGCGCGGGCGATGGCCATCTTGCGCTTGCCCGCCACGACAATGGGGCCTTGTTCTTTCGCCATCGTTGGACCTCCTTCACCCTCGCCGCTGTCACGCGCCAATCGCTTTGGCGATTTCGCCGAGCGTCACGAAGCGCGCGGTGCGAACCTCGTATGCGCCTTCGATCTTGGCCGCTTTCCCCTTGTAGGCCGGGGGCATCCCGTGGAAGCACTTGAGGCGCTTCAACGCCTCCCTGCCGGTTTCGCGCTGGTACGGCAGCATCCCGCGGACCGTCCGTTTGAAGATCCGGTCGGCCCGCCTCGGGTAGAAGGGGCCCTTGCGCTCCTTGCCGCGCGCGCGGCGCTCCCGGTAACGCTGGAAGGTGTAGACGGAGGAGCCGGTCACGACGGCCTTCTCCGCGTTCACGACGACGACATGGAGTTCCGGGTCGTGCAAGAGTTGCTTGGCGATTTGCGTCGCGGCACGGCCAAGGACCGCGTGGTCGGCGTCGTAGACGAGGAGCTTGGGCTTTGCGGCGGCCTTTTCCGCTGCCTTTTCCGTTGCCTTTTCCGCCACTCACCCACCCCCGCCTTACCCGACGATCTTCACATTCGAGCCCGTCGGCGACTTCGCGATGAGTTCGAGGATCGTGAGGGCCTTTCCGCCCGACGCTTCAATCTTGGCGCGGGCCGACCCCGAAAATTGGAAGGCCGCCACCGTCACGGGGTGGCCGATCGCGCCGGCCCCGAGGACCTTGCCCGGCACCACGATGACCGCGCCTGCGGGGGCCACGCGCGCGATGCGAGACAGGTTGACCTCTGCGTGGCTGCGCAGTGGGCCCGAGAGCCGGGTCGCGACCGCGCCCCAAAGGGGCGGTTTCGCCTTTCCGCCGGCCTTGCGCAGCGCGGTGAGGAGCGAGATGAGCTCGTCGTTGGACTTTGCATAGGAGCGTGCCATCTTGAAATCATCCAGCCGCGCCCGGACGGGCGCGGGAAGTGCGCATAAAAGCCCCTATTTATAAGCGTTTCCGGCAAGCGGTTTGCGTTTATGGCCACGCGTTGTCCGACGTTTTTCGGAAATCGTGGACGCCTTCAGGCCGCGCCTGTCCGCGCCGCGCCCTTCCAAGGGCCGCAGCTACGCGGGGTGAGCGCGAGGCGTCGGGCTGCATGTCCCGGACCTCCTCGGCCGAGGGCTCCAGAATGATGTGGGCCGACACCTCTCGAACGGCCGTGAGCGGAACCGCGAGCGCGCCGCCCTCGGCCCCTCGGACCGCGATGAGCGCCTCGAAGCCGCCCTCACGCGCGTGGACGACCTCAAGGACTTGGCCGAGGTCGATCCCGTCGATTGTCGTGACGCCCTTGCCGAGGAACACGCGGTCGCCGTCTACCTTGAGGCGCACAGGGCCCGGGGTTCCACCGCCCTCGAAGTGCGACCGCGAGATGCGTACGGAGCCTGCGCCTTCCAAAACCACCTCGACGTGGTCGGGCGTCTCGAAGTCGAGCGCGCCGAAGGGCCGCCCCTCAGCATCCAGCACAAGGACGCGGTCGCCGCCCACGCTCCCGCCCCGATGTCCGATCGGGTCCTTCCCTTATCAACCCCGCCGCGGCGACCGCGCCCCCACGATTCTGGCCCGGCAACCGTTATCATCGAGTTTCGCGTGGGCCGGCCAATGCGGGGTCGTTCCCGAGGTGCCGCGGTCGCCCTCGCTCTTGTGTTGGCGCTCTCGGCCCTTGGCGGCCCCGCGGCGGCCGCCGAGCCCACGCTGAAGGCGCGCTTCGCCGCGCCGCTGCCGACGGCCAATGTCTCCTTGAACGTGACCGTCGTGCTCGCCGGCGTCAACCTCACCGCCTCGGAAAAGGGCGAGGTGCTCGCCCACGTGAATTCGACTTGGTGGCCGTCGGTCACGGCCGTAAGCCTTCCCCTTGGGGTGAACGATTCCGTCCACGTCCGGTTCGTCGACGCGTCCCTGCCGTTCGTCGAGGCGCTTGGCGCGGCGCTCACGGCCTCCTTCGCGAACGACTCGCTCTCGCGCGTGGTTGGCAACTACATCGGCCTTTTCGAGAACGTCTCGCCTTACGTGCCGGCGTGGAGCCCCTCGACGCCCGTGCGCCACGCGGACGGCGACGCGACCGCGGCGTGGCTTGGGGGCGCCGGGGCCGCCTTCCCGGAGGTCGCGCCCCAAGGCGGCGAGGCGCGCCTCTTCTTCCTCAACCCCTTCACGGTCGAGGCGCCCTATTACTACACGCTCGCCTCGCGCGAGGTTGACCGGGGCATCGACTTCCTGTACGAGACGGCAAACGCGTGGGGCGACGGCGCGGGGCTCTTCTTCCAGGACCTTCGGGCCGCGCCAAGCCACCTCGGCGAGAGCTCAGCGCAAGGCAGGCCCGCCAACTTCGCCGGCGCCCCCCCTCTCTGGTCGTACGGAAGTACGCAGAGCGAGCGCGCGCGGCTCGCCCGTGACCTTGCCGGGTACATCGACGCCTCCGTGCGCATCCTCCTTGCCCCGTCCTTCGGCGTGACGCCCTTCGTGCCCTCGACGTTCACCCTGGACGTCACGCTCTTCGACGCGACGGCCATCCAGACGGCCTTCGACCCGGCAGGTGTGGGCGCGCCCCACGGTGTGCGTTCGCCCCGCGACGTCCTGAACACGAGCCGCGCGGCCGCCTCCCTCCAAGCCCTGCTTCCCTACAGCCCGGTGTCGGTCCGGTACACGCTCGCCAACCGCTCGACGGACAGGGAGGTCGCGGCCTCGCTGGACGCGCGGACCACCTCCCTTGGAGGCGCCCACATCGTCGACCCCTTCGGGGTCAACCTCGACCTCAAGGCGCGTTTCGCCGTGCCGACGCTTCCCGTCGAGCCCGGGGAAAACGTGAGCGTGGCGGCGCTCGTCGTCGTCTTCGACGGCACCGCGTGGGTCGACGCGGAAAACGTCCGGGGCGTGACCCTGCAGCGCAGCGACGGGCGCGCTTCG
>JBGPNV010000183.1:0-5392 GCA_041487695.1 Thermoplasmata archaeon
GCTCGATGCCGATGGCGGCCTCGACCTCGCTCATGCGCAGGTTCGCCCCGACCTCCTGGAACTCGTAGCCTACCCCACGCCGCCCGAGGTCTCGCGCCACGCGCACGGCGGCCGCGAGCTTTTCGTCGTTCGAGGTGACCATGCCGCCTTCGCCGGTCGTCACGATCTTCATCGTGTTGAAGGAGAAGCAGCCGAGGTCGCCCAAGGAGCCCAGGGGCCGCCCCTTGTAGCGCGCACCGACCGCCTGCGCGCAGTCCTCGACCACCTTGAGGGCGCGGCGCGCGGCGATTTCGAGGAGCCCGTCCATCGGCGCGGGCAGCCCATAGAGGTGCACGGGCAGGAGCGCCGCAGCGTCGCCCTGGAGCGCCCGCTCCACATGGTCGTCGTCGAGGTTGTAGGACGCGAGCGAAATGTCCGAGAGCGAGAGGCGCAGGCCCGCTTGAACCGCTGCCGAACCCGTCGACACATAGGTAAAGGGCGAGGTGTGCACGAAGGCGGACCGCGGGAGCTTCAGCGCGAGGAGTGCAAGCAGGAGCGCGGAGCTGCCGCTTGCGACGGCGACCGCATGGTCCGTGCCGGAGAGTCTCCGGAAAGCCTCCTCGAAGGCCGCGACCCTTTCGCCCTGCTGGAGGCGGCCGGAGTCGAGCACCTCGGCCACGGCGGCCTTCTCTTCGGGCCCGATCCACGGGCGGAAAATGGGGACGCGCTCCACGCGGAAGGCCACCGCGGGGGGCCCCATAAGGGTTGCCGCGGGGCCACCTTCCGGGATATTGGTGCGATACCAATATATGTTGGTATAACACCAATATAGAGCGGGGCGCAGAGCCCGGAGGGAACCCTGTGCAGGTCGACCTGGACGACATCGCCTTTGTCTCGGAAACGAGCCTCACGATCCGAGGACCGCGGCGGCGGACGACCGTCCCCAAGGAAATCGTGGAGCACCTGCACCTTGGCGACGGCGACCGCATCCGGTGGATCCTCTTCCGGGACGGCAAGGTGCTGATCGCGCTTGCCGGCCCACGCACGGCCAAGCCTCCGCGGGCCAAGCGGAGGCGCTAGCGCGTGTGGGGGCTCGTCGCCTTCGCTCTTGCCGGTGCGGTCGCCGAGCTCATTGACGGGTCGCTCGGCATGGGGTTTGGCGTCACGGGCTCGACGATCCTCGTCGCCGCCGGCTTCGGGCCGGCGGTCGCGTCGGCCTCCGTGCACGGTGCGGAGGTCTTCACCTCGTTCGCGAGCGGCACGTCGCACCTGAAGCTTGGCAATGTCGACAGGAGTCTCCTCTGGGCCCTCGCGCTGCCCGGCGTCGTGGGCGGTGCGCTGGGCGCGCTCCTCCTCACGGGTTTCAACTCGGACCTTGCGCGGCCGGTCGTGGCGTCCATCTTGCTTTGCCTCGGCGCACTGATCGTCGTGCGGTTCCTGCGCCGGAGCCCCAAGGGCGCGGTGCGCAAGCCCGCCTCACGCGCACGCATCACGGCGCTCGGGTTCACCGCGGCCGCCGTCGACGCCTTCGGCGGGGGCGGCTGGGGGCCCATCGCGACGCCGACGCTGATCTTGGGGTCGGATATCGAGCCGCGCCGGGCCGTCGGCACCGTGAACCTCGCCGAGTTTTTCGTGACACTCGCGATCACCGTCACCTTCCTCGTGACGCTGGGGGCTTCCGGCTACCAATGGGGTTTCGTGGTGGCCGTCGCGGTCGGCGGCGTCGTCTGCGCGCCGGCGGCGGCGTGGGTCACCGCAAGGCTGCCGGCGTCCCGCCTCGGCATCGTGGTGGGCGTGCTCCTCGTGGCGCTCAACCTCCGTACGATCCTCCAGTCCGCGGGGGTCGTCACCACGGAGCAAAGCCTCGCTCTCGCGGCCGTGTCGCTTGCCGGCGTCGGCGGGCTGGTCGCCTACGAGCTTGTCGCCGCCGCCGTCGAGCGGCGCGAAGCGGGGCCTGGGGCCGAGCCCCCCGCGGGCCCGCCCCTCCACCGTCGCTTCGACGTCCAGGCGCTTGGGCAGGCGGCGAGCTGGTTCCGCTGAGGAGAGGCCGCCGGCGGTGTTCACGGGCCGGCCTTTATTGCGCGGGCCCGGCCTCGGCAGGGCCGCTCTCATGGTCTCGGACGCCTCCCGCCGCGAAGCCCGCCGCGCGCTCGAAGGCCGCCTGCTCCAGGAGCGCGCGCTCTTCGCCGGCTCCGTCACCGCCTTCGCACTCTTCCTCTACCTCGACCTCAACGGCAGCCCCGGCCTCGAGCCCTTCGTGTACGCGCTCATCGCCGCCTCGGGGCTCACGGGCGCCGGCTACGACGGCGCGCGCGAGGCCCTCAAAGACCTCGACCTCATCGCGGGCCTGCTTGAGCACGAAGGGCCCGGCACCCGCATCGCCCGCGTCCCCTTTTGGTCGCGCGGCCACTTCGAGCTGTGGCTCGAGGTCCCGGCCCCGGGCGCGGCGAAGCGCTACGGGATCTCGTTTGCCAACTCGCTCCTCTACCGCGAGAAGCGCAGCCTCTACCTTTTCATGATCCCCGTCCCGGCCGGCAAACACCTCCTCGAGCCGGCGCTCCCCCGCCAGCCCTACACGGAGATGGGGACCGGGGGGTCCCTCGAGGGCAAGACCCTCGAGTACTACCTCTACAAGCCCCGCCGCGGCGCCGACCCTTCGTGGCGACTCCTCCTCTACCTCAAGCCCGGGCGCCCCCTCGACCTCCCGGGGCTCCTCGAGGTCAAGCACCGCGGCGAGGAAATGGCGGGGCGCATCGCGAAGGACGGTGCGGGCGCCGTCCCGTGGGGGACGGCCGAGAAATTCAGGGCCGTTGAGGCCTTGGAGGTCGCCCCCGAGGGCGAAGTCCGGCTGCGGCAATGAGGGCCTGATGAACGCGCGATATCCCTCACGAAACCTTTTTGCCCTCGCAGAGGGCCGACGGGCGGATGTCCCTCTCGCCCCCGCCTCCTCGCCAGTCGCTTGCTGAATTGGCCCTCGGGCTCCTTGAGCACGCCCGAATGGAGGCGGACCGAGGGTTTCGCGAGGACGACCGGATCTTCGTCATGGACGCCGCCGAGAAGGCCTGGAATGCGGTCTGCCAGGCCGTCGACCACCTGATGACCCTCCACCGACGCCCACCGGCCGTCGGGCGCGACGCGCACGCGGTCCGCTCCGAGTTCCTGGACCAGATCGGCCGCTACGACCTCGCCGAGAAGTACTCCTTCTTCGCCGACCGGCTACATGGGATGATCTTCTACGAGGCCCGCGTCCCGAAGACAAAGACCGAGATGGAACGGCTCCTTCGGGGAGTCGATGACTTCGTCCGGGTGGCCGTCGAGGGCACGTGAATGGCCGGGCCCTTACCTACAACGTGTCGAGGCACGAAACGCCGGTCCACTTGGGCGCGACTGCCAGGGATGAGGCAGTGAGAGAACGGTGATTTCCCTCCCGAAACGTATTTGACCGCCGAGACCAGCAAGAGGCTCAATGTCCCTTTCTCCCCAACCCCGTCAAACCCTCGCCGATGCCGCCCGCCTGCTCCTCGACCACGCGCGCGACGAGAGCGAGCGGGGCTTCCGCCTCGACGACCGCATTTTTGTGATGGACTCGGCTGAGAAGGCGTGGAACGCCGTATGCCACGGGATCGACCACCTGATGACACGCAGGGGCAAGACGCCCGCCGTCGGTCGCGACGCACACTCGCAACGGAGGGAATTCCTCGAGAGCCTAGGTCACCACGACCTCGCCGTCAAGTACTCCTATTTCGCGGACACCCTTCACGGGATCTTCTTTTATGAAGGCCGAGTGCCGCGCACGCGGGCCGCGATGGAGATTCACCTCCTCGAGGTCGAGGATTTCCTGCGCACCCTCCGCGAAGCGGAATGAGCCAAGGCGCCCCCCAACCCTCAAATCCCCACGGGCCCCCTTTCCTCGCGATGCCTCGGCTCCTTGTTATCGGCGGCAGCGGCCTTGTCGGGACGAACCTCGTCCTTGCCGCGCGCGACCACTGGGAAACCTGGGCGACCTTCTGCGACCACCGGGTCGACTTCGAGAATGTCGAGGAGCTGCGCGTGGACGTCCGCGACTTCCAGCAGGTGCAGGCCGTCGTGCGCGCCGTGCGGCCCGAGGTCCTCGTGCTCACTTCCGCGTTCATGGACGTCGACGGGTGCCAGAGAGACCCCGTGAAAGCCAAGGAGGTCAACGCGATGGGCGCGAAGCACGTGGCGCGCGCGGTCAAGGACACCGGGCTCCTCATCTACCTCTCGACCGACTACGTGTTTGACGGCAAGAAGGCCGGCCGCTACGTCGAGACGGACCTGCCCGGCCCCGTGAACGTCTACGGCCAGACGAAGCTCGCCGGCGAGGACGAGGTGCGCGCCGCGGCGCGTGACTTCCTCATCGTGCGCCCCGCGCAGATCTGGGGCGAGAACAAGTTCGTGCCCAAGGCCACGCTCGTCCAGAAAGTCGTCGAGACCCTCAAGGCGGGCCGCGAAATCGAACTCGTTTCCGACCAGAAACAGTCGCCGACCTTCGCCCCTGAGCTTGCGCGCAACCTCCTCGACCTTGTCGAGGCCGAGGCCCGCGGTGTGTTCCATGCGGGCGGCGGCTCGGCGCTCTCGCGCTTTGAGATGGGCGTGGCCATCGCGGACGCGTACGGCCTCGACAGCAGCCTCGTGCGCCCCGTGAAGCTCGCCGCCTCGGGGATGCCCGCGCCCCGGCCGGAGAACGTCGTGCTTTCGAGCACGAAGATGCAGGAGACGACGGGCCGGCCCCCCGCGCTCTTCGAAACGTCGCTCTCGGCCTTTGTCCGCGGCAGCTGAAGCCGCGCCCGCGCGCCAACCCTCTTTACCCTCGGTCGACTTCCGCGCCCCCGGGGGCGAAACGCCATGGGCGAAGGGGAAACGGCCGCGCAGAAAGCCGCCCGCTTGGGTGCGCAGGCGCGCCGCGCCGAAGGCAGCGGCGACTTCGGCGAGGCCTTCTCCGCCCACCTCGATGCCGCCCGTGCCTTCGCCGAGGCCGGCCGCGAGGACGACGCGCGCGAGAGCGCAAAGCGCGCGCTTGCCCTATGGCCCCAGGTCGAAGCGTCGAAGAGCCTCACCATGCGCGCGGCCGGCCCGCCCAAAGCGCGCGCCCCTCCGGCGAAGCGCCTCCGGCGCCTCCCAGGGACCGAGCGCGCCGCCGCGCCGCCGGAGGCGCCACCCGCCCTGGAGAGCGCTCCGGGGCGCACGGAGCTCCCCTCCATGTTCCTCGAAATGCACGCCGAGGTCCTTCGACTTGCCGGCCGCGAGCGCGAGGCCCGCGCGCGCACCGTAGAGGCCCTTGAGGCTGTCGAAGCCGAAGTCGCGCGCCGCCGGCTCGCGCAGGAGTGGGGGGAGGCCCTTTCGGCCGCCCAGGGCAGCTTGCGCATCGCGCGGCGCGCGGGCGGCGAAGGCC
>JBGPNV010000184.1:0-5392 GCA_041487695.1 Thermoplasmata archaeon
AAGAACGACCGGCTGGCGGACGACCGAGCCCCCCGCCGGGGCCGAGAAGGAAAGGTCGGGGCCGCGCAGGATGGAAAACGGTGAGGCCCGCAGTTGGAGTGTCGCGTTGAATAGGGCCTCCCATAGCACCTGGCCCGTCCCGTCGGGGCCAAGCGCGAGTTCGGCGCGCCCCTGGCTCTGGTTCACGAAGTTGGCGACCGGGGCCGACCAGCCCCTGCAGCCGCTCGCGACCGTCCATTGGGCGACAGTGAGGGACCGCGTGCTTGCTCCCATCATCCCGAAGGCGACGGCGCCCGACCCGCCATCGATAACGGCGGCGGACGGCTGGGGTTGGGAATTGAGCGGACCCGAGAGGTTTGCCACGGGCCCCCAGCCTGCGCCGGGGTCGAACGGTGCGGCAAAGGCGTAGTATTCCGAGAAGGGGAAGCCGAAGTGGTTCGTCTCCCATGCCACCATCAGGTGTCCATCGGGCGCGGCCGCGAGCGAGATCCAGTCCGCGGAGTCGACGAGCGGCGAGATGTCCAAGGCCGGTCCCCACCCCGACAACGGCGAGAACCGCGCGGCCGCGATGCTTTCAGAAGGGCCGTTGCGACCCCAGACGACCGTCACGGTGCCCGCCGCATCGGCCCCCGCCGTCACGATGGGAGAGCAGGCGAGTGTCGCGTTTTGGACTGCCACGGCGAACGGGCTCCACGGGCCGCCGGCCACCGCGCGCGAAAAGGACAGGTTCGTCCCCGTGCCGTTCCAGTCGCACCATATTGCGGTGGCGGCGCCCTGGCGGTCGACGGCCATCGTCAGGGCCGTGGCCGAGGAGCTTGCGTTGCTGATGAGTTCGGCCGAGCGAAGGCCCGAGGAGGGTTCCCAACGGGCTGCCCAGACCTGCCCGGGCCCGCCGGAGGAATCAACCCACATCATGAAGACGCGGCCCGCCGGGTCGGCCCCGGCCGAAATGGGCCCGTTGAAGTAGCCCGTGAGATTGCCGACGAGGGCCGGGGGCGTCCAAGAACCGGGCGCCGCAGAGCGGCTCATCCAGACGGACTGCGTCGTGCCGACCCGCCCCCAGAAAAGGGTCACGTTTCCGGCGCCATCGACGGCCAAGGAGAGATACTGGATGCCCGAGGGGGACGCGGTGACGTTCACTGCATCGTGCGAGCCCCAGCCCGCGGCGGGGGCGTAGCGGGCCGCGAAGAGGGTGTAGTCGCCGGAGGCATACTCCGACCAAGCAACGACCGTGCCGCCGCCAGGCAGGGCCGCGCTCGTGTGCCATGAGAGGCTCGCCCCGGAGGTCGAAAGGGCGGTGTAGGGGCCGGGAGTGGCGACGGGGAGGGCAGCCACGGCGCCAAGGAGCGGCGAGGCGGCCAAGAGGGCGATTGCGGCGAGGGCGGCGGTCTTCGAGAGGCGGGACATCGCGTGAACCCAGGGTTGCGATGCCGCTTGCTGGTTATAATCGGTTGGGGGGGCGGGCCGAAGGCTCACAAGCCCCCCGCCCGGGCGATGATTAAATGAGAGAATCGTGAGGGCCTTCAGGCTCGCCTCATATAGCCCGCCCGCACAACCCACCTCGGGGAAGCCATTGGACGCACGAGGACTATCGAAGGCAAGGGGAGAGAACGCATTCAAGGGGCCGGCAGGCACGGAGGGCGACCTCTGCACGTACACCGTCGAGCGCGGGGAGCGCGGCAGCGAGCTGCGCCTGCGGTGCGGGGAGTGCCCGCTGCGCGACTTGCCGGAAACGAACTGCTTCGCGAACCTCATCCGCAGCTTCCACAAGGAGTTCCGCCCCGACGCGGTCGCGCTCTCGGACTCGCTCGACACGCTCTACTTCGGCCACTCGATCAAGGTGCTCCGCAAGATCTGCGAGATCGCCGACGAAGTGGACCGGTTGTCGGCAAGGCGTCCCCAAGATGCGCCGAGGGGAAGCGCACGCCAGAAGGGCATGTGCCTGGCCTGCGAGCACAACCCGTCGAGGTCCTTCCCCCGGCTCAACACGGTCTTGCTGGAGGACGTGTCGAAGTTCCACAGCGAGTTCAAGGGCGCGGTGGGTCGCCTCCAGGGCTTCACGCCGCCGAATGAGACCTGCCTTTCGTGCGCCTCCCACACGGTCGCCGACTTCGAACACCTCTACCTGCTCTTCGAGAAATTCGTCCGGGAAATCCTGCACGAAGGGTTCAGCGTAAAGGTCGAAGACCCCAAGCCCTCGGGGGTGCGGGGCGCATGAACCCCCTGCAGGCCCTCCGCGTGCCCGAGGAAAGGCCGAGTCAGGCGGGGGGCCGCGAGCAACCGGAAGCCCTCCGCGCGCGCCTTTCGCAGCTCCTGGAGGACCTCGACGGCAACCTGCCCCCGGGCAAGCAGGTCAAGCGCGGCCTCTACGACACGCTCCTTCAGTCCCGCCGGGTCCGCCCGGCCTTTGCCGACGCGTGGATCACCTTGGAGCCCCCGAAGGGTGCCGAGGTCCTCGCCGAATACCGGTTGGAGGGCGCCAGCGTGCAGGTCCTCAACCCAAGGGACGGGACCGCCACGCTCTACTGGATCGTCCCCGACGAGTACACGACGGCCCTCGCGGACCTCGCCCTCTTGCGCGATGCCCTTGCACAGGTCCGGCGTGAGGGCGGCGGCGCCGCGCGGTCCATCGCCCTCGGGGACGCCCGCCGCTTCGTGGAAGAGACCGCGCTCGAGTTGCTCCGCACGCGCCTCGGCGACGATGCGCAAGGTGCCAAGGGCCTCGCGAAGGCCAAGGCGCTTGCGGGGGTCGTCGCCCGGTACACGGTGGGGCTCGGCGCCCTCGAACACCTGCTTGCCGACCCGCGTGTGACCGACATCTACTCGGACGCCCCCTGTGGCGCGCAGCCCCTCTACGTTTCGCTTAACAACACGGACGAGCGCATCTCGGACCGGCTCACGACGAACATCACCTTCGCGCCAGAGGCGGTGGCCGCGCTCGTCACGCGCGCGCGCCTGGAGGCCGGCCGACCCTTCTCGGAGGCGCGGCCGTTCCTTGAGCACGACCTCAAGGAGTTCGGCGCGCGGCTCACGGTCATCGGCCCCCCCGTTTCCCCGGAAGGCGTTGCGGCCGCGATTCGGCGGCACTCGTCGGCTCCGCTCACGCTCGTGCAGCTTGTCGCCGCCGGGGCGCTGACGCCGATGACCGCTGGCCTCCTATCCGTCATGGTGGAAGGCCAGTGCTCCCTCCTCATTGGGGGCGCCCGGGGCGCGGGCAAGACGACGCTCCTTGGCGCCCTCATGCTCGAGATGGACCCCTGCAAGCGGATCCTGACGATCGAAGACACACTCGAGCTGCCCGTCGAGGCGATGCGCGGCGCGGGCTACCGTGTGCAAGCGCTGCGCGTGCGCTCCTCGCTTGGAGGCGAGGGCGAGATGTCCGCGGAGGAAGCGCTCAAGGTCTGCCTGAGGCTCGGCGAGAGCGCCCTCATCCTCGGCGAGGTCCGGGGCGCGGAGGCGCAGACCCTCTACGAGGCGATGCGCACCGGAGCGGCCTCGTCGTCCGTGATGGGCACGATCCACGGCTCGCCGGCCTCCGCCGTGTGCGCGCGGGCCGTGCACGACCTCGGGGTATCGCCCGAGTCGTTTGCGGCGACCGACGCGATTGTAATTGCAGGACTCGTCCGCCCGGGCGGCGCACGCCGTCAGCTGCGGCGCATCACGGAAGTGGCGGAGGTCTCGCTCCGCGAGGGCGCGTTGGCCACCTCGAACCTGCTCCGGCACAACGGAGCCGTGCTCGAGCCCACGGAGGCCTCCCTGCAGGCAAGCGCGGTGGTCGCCAAGGTCGCGGCGGCCTGGGCCGTGAGCCCCGCCGAGGTGGTCGCTGAAGTAAAGGCGCGCGCGGAACTCAAGATGCGACAAGTCGCCCTGTCCCAGGCGACCTCCACGCCGGAGATGCTCGGTGCGCGAGCCACGGCCGAGCTGAACGGCGAATACGCGCGGCTGCGGGAGCAGGGGCTCCGCGGCCCGACGCTCGTGCAGGGCGTCGTCGAATTTGCCAAGAGGAGGTGGACCTGAGTGTTCGGCCTGCCGTCCCGAGACCCGAAGGCCGCGGTCGTTTTCCTTACGGCCGGTTCACCCGTGGCCCCTGGCCACCCCAGGCTTGCCGAGCGGCAACGCGCGGTCTCGGCGCAGGCGCTCCCGGTCGTCCACCTGATGGCTTCCTCGCTCCGAGTCGACCGCTCGCTCGCCACCGCCGTACGGTACGCGGCGCGACACGCAGGCGGCACCGCTGCGGAGGAACTCGAGCGGCTCGAATGAACAGTAAGACTCCACCACTTTGCCTCCGTGGATGAAGGGTTCGTGGCTTTCGCCGACGCGGTCGGCAAGGGCGACCCCGACTTCAAGCGGGCGCTCCTTACGCTCCAAGGCGCGGAGTCCGAAGCCACCCGCGAAGGCCTGGAGCGCAGGCTCGACCGCGCCTACGACATCGTGGTACGGGCGGAGGAGCGGCGCCGCGAGAAGCTCGCCTCGACGCTCGAGCGCCCCTTCCAGGTCCTCTTCGGGCTCGGGGTCGTGCTCCCGCTTGTCATGGCCGCGCTCGTTCCGATGCTGGAGTTCACCGGTGGGGGCGTCGGTATCGTGCCGCTCGCCTTGCTCCTCTTAGGCGCCGTCCCGGCGATGACTTTCGTAGGCTCTTCGAAAATCCTTGCGAGAAACTTTCTGGGGGCCGCCGTCGCCGCAAGCGATGCCAGGTGGGCCTTGGTCGCGGCCACCGTCGCACCGGCCTGCGCCTTCGTGGCCCTCCTGTCCTGGCTTCTGGTCCCAGGCGTCGGTCTCCCCCTCCCGTTCGCGGTCGCAGCCGCGATCGCCGTCGGCGGACTGTGCGGGGGAGCCACGCTGCTCCGGCGGATGGGTGGCGGGGAAGCGGAGACCTCGGCCCTCGGCGAGGGGCTTGCCGACCTCCTCCATGCCGTGGGCACGCGGATGGCCGCCGGGCGCTCCGCCGAATACGCGTTGCTGGAGGCCGTCGAACCGATCAAGGCGACGCCTCTTGGGGAACGGCTGCGCGGCGTGCTCTTTGATGTCATCGTGGGGCGCCGCTCGCTCATCGACGCGATCGAGCGGGACGCGGAGGTGCGCGACGCCCCGCGCGTCTTCCCTGCCTTGCGCCTGCTCGCCTCGGCCGCCGCCCGAGACACGCAGGCGGCCGGCCGCGTCGTGCTCCACCTCTCGGAATTCGAGCGCCTGCGCGCAGATGCCGCGGAGTCCCTGCGGTCGCGCTGCCGCGCCGTCGTCGAGAACACGCGGATGACCGTCGTCGTGTTTGCCCCGGTGATCCTCGGGGTCACTGCGGGGATGTTCGGGCTCCTCAGCTCCGTAGGGATGTCGTTCGTCCCCGGAGCGCGGAGCAGCGGGGGGCTGTCATCCGACAGCTTCGCGGTCTTGGCGG
>JBGPNV010000185.1:0-5379 GCA_041487695.1 Thermoplasmata archaeon
CGGCCGACACATCCTCAAGCCGGTTGGCGACCATCATGTCGAGCCGGTGCTCCCCTTGGCGCTTGCGCGCCCGCTGGACGAGCGCCTCCGATTCCACGGCCGTCTCGAGCTTGAAGCCTACGAGGAGGCCAGAAAAGCGCTCGCGAATCGAGGAAAGCACGCGGGGGGCCGGCCGCAGCTCAAGGGTGAGGGGCTCCAGGCCCGAAGGGATCTTCCCCTCCCGCTTCTGGAGCGAGTAGTCCGAGATCGCGGCGCAGTTCACGATGGCGGCAAAGGCGTTCAGGTCGCCGAGTTCCTTGAGGCGAGTGAGGATGTCCTCAACGGAAGAAAACGTGAGCGCGCGCAAGGCAGGCGTGTGGAAGCGCTCTTGGAGGCCTTCGGCGGCAAGGAGCGTGACCTCCGCGCCGCGCCCGGCAAGGGCCCGAACGATCTCGGCGCCGGTGCGGCCCGAGGAGCGGTTCGTGATCACCCGCACGCTGTCGATCGGCTCGGCCGTGGACCCCGCGATCACGAGGACCCGGCGGCCCTTGAGGTCGTTGGGGCCGAGGGCGCGCCGCAGCGCCGCCAGCACGTCTTCGGCGGGCGCCATTTTCGCCTTCCCTTCCTCGATGCGAGGGTCGACGAACACGACCCCGCGCGCTCGCAGTTCCTTGAGGCGCTCCTTGACAATCGGGTTGTCGAGCATGGCCTCGTGCATGGCGGGGGCCACAATGAGGGGCATCCCCGAGCCCAGGGCCGTCGTGGCAAAGGTCGTGACCGGCGTGTCGTCGATGCCGAGCGCGATTTTCGAAAGCGTGTTGGCCGTCGCGGGCGCGATGAGGAGGGCGTCGGCCTCGCGCGGCGGCGCGCCGCAGTAGCGGACGTGCTCGACCTGTCCCGAGATCCCTGTGATCGTCGCGACCCCGGTGGCGAACTCGAGCGCCTCGGGCGTGACGATCGATTGGGCGGCCTTGGAGAGGACGGCGACGACCTTCGCGCCGTGCCGGATGAGCTCGCGCGCAAGCTGCACGCTCTCGACCGCGGCAATCGACCCGCAGACGGCAAGCACGACCGTTTTGCCACCCAACGAACTGCCCGCCGTCCCGCGAATCCGGTCGGCCGGGTGCATGGGAAAGGCGACCCTTGCAAGCGGCGATAAACATATCCACAAAAGCCGCAATTGCCGGCCCCTTAGGACGGCGCTCCAGCGGTTCCTGGATTGAAAACGGGGGCCGACACTGGGCGCGGAGCCTTCATATACCCGCAAGCGGCACTTCATCCATCAAGAACTGAAAGGCTGGATCTCCATGACAAACCGAAGGATTGGCCTTCGCACGTACCGCAAGGTAGAACGCCGCGGCGTCTCCGAGGTGATCGGGACGATCCTGATGCTTTCCATGACGGTCATGGTCTTCTCGGGAATCATCCTCTTCGTGAACACGCTCACGGGGCCTGGCGACCAGACCTACGTGAACCTCGTCCCCTCGATTGAGCGCACGAACCCGAACAACGGGATCGTCTACATCACCCACGCAGGCGGCCAGGCGCTGCCCGCGCTCACGACGAGCATCATCATCCAGGTGAACAGCTCGAACTTCCCGCTCACGGTCATGGACGGGCTCGTCCCTTCGAATGGCAACTGGGTCACCGGCCAGCGGTGGGGCGTGCCTTTCACGGGCAACCAACTTAGCCAGAATGCCACGGTCCAGGTCTTGGTCGTCGACGGAAAGACAAACGCCGTCGTCCTCATCGCCGTCGTCCAGCGCGGCGTGGGCGTGGGCGGGGCGTACCCGATCATCGGGAACGCCCAGGTCATCCCCGACGGGTACGTCTACAACACGGGGCTCCACAACTTCCGCATCCGCGTCATCGCCGTCGACTATGACAACGACCTGCCAAAGACGGGCGTCTCCGTGCAACTCTCAGGCCTCGGGTGTGGCCTTGCCGACCAGACGCTTTCCGACACGGGCTTCGGGGTCTTCGAGAGCACCTCCTGGGCGAACATCTCAAGCTGCCTGCCTGCCGGCACCTACACCGCCAACCTCACCGCCCAAGACCTCGCCGGTCACATCACGCGCGGCCGGTTGGGGATCGAGGTCCGCTCGCCGACGGTCATCGGTCCGGTCTCCACGGGGACGGGGCCCTTCGGGTGGACGTTCAACAACCGCTTCCAAGCCTTCGAGATCTACGAGGCGAGCGAGTGGGACACGAAGCGCTTCAACGGGACGGCGACCCGCGACTTCGTGAAGGGCCAGACCGTCGTCGTGGTCGTGGCCAGCCAGTTCCTCAAGAACATCGACCTGCAAAACGACCTCATGCTCTACTCGCCCGTGGGCCTGCCGATCAAGGCCCTCGTCTACGGTGGGGGCAACCCCGCCGCGGGCACAAGGCCCTCCACGACGGCCGCCTTCACATTCGACGAGTTCGTCGGGGGCTACTTCGTCTATACAGCGCGGTTCAGCACGAACTCGGCGGCCTACGGCTTCAACGGCTCGCAATTGGCCCCGGGCGCCTACAACCTCGATATCACGCTCCGCACGAGCAACCTGGCCCCGCCGGACAACCGCTTCGAGACGGCCACGCAGATCAATGTCACGGACACGCTCGGCGGCCCATTGCCCAACTACCCGAAGCTCCAGTTCTACAAGGACAAGAACCTCACCCAGCCGTCGAACACGTTCAACTTCACGGAGCTGGTCTTCGTGAAGATCACGGTCGCCAATACGGATCCCTCGGCCGTGTTCGGGGCCGTCACCGTGGCCGACTACCAAGGCCACATCCAGATTATGGCGCCCCCGGGCAACCCGCCCGTGTCGGACTACTCGATCCGGAACTCGACCGTCTACACCTTCGTGATCGACCTGTCAAGCCCCAACCGCGACGTTTGGATCTTTGAGACCAACGCCTACGGGTTCACCCTGAGCCAGCTCATCGACGCCGACGAAAAGTACGCGATGTCGGGCCAGCTCATCATCAACGGCCCGAAGTGGGGCGCGGACGTCGTGAGCGCGATGCGCGAGTGGCGCAACTTCTGGCGCAGCGACCGGGTCTATTCGCTCATGTATGAGAATGACAACGCAGGCAACTGGGACGAGAACTTCGTCGCCTCCTACCTCTCCGGCGGCCGTTTCACGCCGCGCTGGGCGGGCCGGGACATGCTCGATGTCGCGCTTGCCGACATGGACGGGGACGGCAGTCTCGATGCGGTCGAGGGCTCTTCCTCGGGGATGGTCCTCCTCTTCAGAAATGTGGACGGAGTCGGGCACAACTGGGACAGCGCCGTCATTGACAACTTCAACGGTCCGGACGTCGTCTCGGTGGCCGCCGGGCGCATCGATGCGGACCAGTTCAACGACGTCGTGGCGGGCTCGGACAACGGCCAGATCTGGTGGTACAGGAACGACGGCTCGTGGGCCCCCCTCGTCTGTGACCGCGTGGCGGGCCGGCGGAGCTGCAGCGTAACGCCGGGCGAGGATTCGGCGCCGAAACTCATCGCGAATTACGGGACGGGCGTGCGCGTCGAGGACCTGAAGCTCGCCGATATGAACAATGACGGGACGAACGACCTCGTCGCGGGCTTCTCGAACAACTACATCCGCGTCTACTACAACGACGGGTTCGGCCACTTCGGGACGACCCAGAACAACAACTACAACATGACGACGGAGACCGCCGTCCAAGGCACGGTCACGAACACCTACACTTCGACGCAGAGCTCGAACAACGTCTATGAGAGCATCCGCGAAGTCAACGGGACTGGGCTCACCAGCACGACCTACAGCCCCGCAGGGGAGGTCATGTCGCTCTACGGCCAGATCGAGACGGGATCGTACGCCAACACGCTGGCCCTCGATGGCGCCCCCTACGAGGTGCTCTCGGAGACCTTCCTGAACTCGGGCGCCGGCCGGTGGATGATCCGGAACTCGTCGAGCGGGTCTTCGCCGGGCCAGCAATACATCTTCGCGAACATCCCCTCCCTTGGCGGGAGCGACTACGCAACCGTCACGGTGAGCGCGTTCATAAGCACGGGCTCGGAACCCATGGAGGTGCGCTACAAAGTGGGCAGCGCAGGGGCGGTGTCTTCGGTCCTCGGCTACTTCACGGAGACCACCCTGACGACGAAGACCTTCTCGCTCGCGGGCTTCACGGGCGGCCAGCTGAACATCATCCTCCAAGACAAGGACTTCACCGACGGCGACGACGACGCGGCCTCCGGGGGCGATGCCAAGCAGACCAAGGTCTCGGTCGACGAGCTGCGCGTGGACGTGTTCCAGGCGGCCGGGACGGCGAGCCGGCTCGAGCACAAGTGGCAGTCGGCGACCATCGCGGCCGGAGGCGACGCGTACCGGTTTTTCCTCGAGGCGAACCACGCCTTCAACAACGAGTCCGACGACATGCTCTTCGAGTGGTCGACGACCTCGAGCGGCCCATGGAGCCCGCTCGTGACGCTTACGAAGACAGCGGACGACAGCGGGTACGACAACGCCCTCTTGCCCTCCAGCGTGGGCGGCACGCAGATCTGGATCCGGGCCACGGACACGAACCGGACGGCGAACGGCACGGTGCTCGACACGCTCTCGGTGGACCATATGTTCGTCCGGCGCTATTACACGGTGCCGCTCATCCTCAACGTGAGCACGAGCGGTTCGGTGAAGGAGCTCGTCATTGGCGACATGAACAACGACACGAAGAGCGACATCATCGCCGTGCGCGGAACGAACGGCGCAATCTTCTGGGGGCCCAACTTCTCGAATGTGACAACCCTCTCGACGCCGGCGCAGGCCTATTCGATTGACGTGGGGTACATCAACGAGGACAACAAGCTCGACGTGATCATCGGTGAGAACTCGCAGTTTGTGAACCTCTTTACAAACGACGGCAACTGGACGCGGTCGCAGTTTGCCGACCTGTCGCCCGTCCGCAACACGGTCACGACCTACCTGCGCATCGGGGATATCGACGGCGATGGGTTCGACGACGTGGTGCTCGCGACCCGGGACGGCGATGTCCTCTTCTACCGGCACCTGCAGGGCACGGGCTGGTCACTAGAAATCGTCGACAACTTGAATCGGCCCATCAACACGATCGACATCGGCGATGTCGACCGCGGGGTGCTCTTCACCTACGCGCCCAAGCTGCAGTAGGGGGCGGGGGCTCGCCCGGGGGTATCCGAGAGCGTCTGGGAGGACTCAAGCGAGGCAGCGAAGGGGCGGGGCGAGACGAGGCTTTCATTAGGGGTGGCAAGAGTGGGGGGAGGGGGCAGGAGTTTGGCGCCACGGAGGTTGCGGTGGCTCCCGGTGCGGGGCGCGCGCGAGGCGCAGTCGGCGGCCGTGGGCACGATCCTCGCGATCATGGTGATGCTCACCCTGCTTACCGTCGTGACGACGCGCTACGTCCCCG
>JBGPNV010000186.1:0-5374 GCA_041487695.1 Thermoplasmata archaeon
AGCACCACGTCGATGTCCTTGATCCGGACGGTGATGCTGACATTGCCCGTAATCGTGTTGTAACCCACAGCGAGGTTCACCGCAAACCCTTGGCGGCCGCTGCCGATGTCCACCCCGTCGATGCACAAGTCCTTCTGGAGCCCCGCCGACATCGCCCATGCCTGGGTAATCGTCTTCGGCGAGACCTCGTTCGTGTTGGCTGTCATTGACAGGGTGTAGTCCGCGTGGATCCACAGCGAGAGGTCGACCGGCGTGCCTGCCAGGGCGACCGGCGCGCCCACCGCGGAGGGCAGCAGGACAAATGCCGGGAGCATAAGCCACGCGACGGCGAGGGCCGCGAGCCGACCGGGCTGGTTTGCCATGCGCACAGCCGAGCCAGGAGGCACACGGGGCAAATAGGTTTCGATTATTGCTAAAGGCGCGGCAGGGCGGTGAGGAGGAGTGCGGCCACCGGGATTCGAACCCGGGTTTAGAGCTTGGGAAGCTCCAGTCCTAACCGCTAGACTATAGCCGCAACGGGAGGCGCCTGGCGAGTCTGCGGGCGCGGGGCCGCGCAAGGCCGGTCGTGTCATAAATCCTTTGGGGCGCGCGATCGCGGATCCCTCCGATGGCGCGTGCGGCGGCGCCGCTCAAGCTCGGCGCGCGAGAGAAGGTCGGAAGCGAGCATGCGGGCGGGCGGCCGCGTGATCGCGGACATCATCCGCAGCGAGGCGAGGTACAGCGCGCCCACGGTGCCAAGCGCCGCAAAGGCCGTGAGGCGCCACGACGCCGAGAACTCGATGGCGACGAGGTCGACAAAGAGGAGCAGCAAGAGGACGACGAAGGCGCTGTAGCGCGCGATGGCGGCCACATCGTGGACGAGGAAGCGCAGGCGCGCGAAGTCCACCTTGGGCACCGCGTCCTCCACGTCGAGGCGGACCTCTCGCCAGATGAGGAGGGAGAGGAGGAGGACGAAGGGGGCAAGGACCGTGTGGCCGGGCCCGACGGAGAACGCGAGGGGGAGGAGCAGGATGAGGTAGGCGCCGACGAGGGCGAGGAGGACAGGGTCGCCGCGAGCGACCGGGTGGCTGCGCGCGCGCGGGCCGATCGACTCGGAGAAGATCGCGCCGATCACGCGGCCGCCGAACCGCATGGCGCGCGGCGTGAGGCGCGCGAGAGCAAGCGCGATCGCGTCGCTGTGGCGCATGAGCAGGGGCGTGAGCGCGGAGGTGACAAGCGCAAGCCCGCCGGCAATGGGGAAGAGTTCGCGCGCGTGGGCGAGGGCGGGCACCTGGACGCCCCCTTGCGAGCGCGTGAGGTTTGAGCCCAGGGACGAGTAGATGATCGCGTCCTCGCTGCGCCCGCAGGCCGCCGTGCCGATCGCCGTGGCCGCGCGCCGGCCGAACCCGAGGAGCACGGCGAAGGCGGAGAGGACCAGGACCTCGTCGATGAAGACGGCCGCGACGGCGGCGGCAAGCAGCGGCGCGACACCAGGGATGAGTTCCACGGCGATATTCATGCCGAAGTGGACGAAGAAGACGGCCACGAACGCGTCGCGGAAGGTCGAGAGCTTGAGCTGGAGCCGCTCCGTGAGGCGGGTCTCGGAGAAGGCCATCCCGATGAAGAAGGTCCCGAGGATGAAGGGCGTCCCGAAGAGCACGGCAAGCCCGGCCGAGGCGAAGACGAGGGTGAGGGCGAGCAGGATGAAGACCTCCTCGTTCTTCACGCGCTCAAGGAGGCGCGCGAGCTTGGGCATGCCGAACACGGCAAGCGCGAGGAAGGACCCGTAGATGACGGCCGCGCCTTGCACAGACTGCAGGACGGCGAGCGTCGTCCCGCGGCCGGCGACCCACCCGACGGAGATTGTGAGCAGGATCATCGAAAGGAAATTCTCGACAACCATCGACCCCAGGAGCACCTCAGTCTCCGGGTGGGAGCTGTCGAGCCGCTTGAGGTCGATGAGGCTCTTCGCGGCAATGCCAAGCGAGGACATCGCGAGGATTCCGCCGAGGAAGATGGACTCGACGGGGCCCCAACCGAACGCGGCGCCCACGAGGAAGCCGGAGAAGAGGAGGACAGCGAAGTCGACGAGCGCGAGGATCGTGGAGGGCTTGCCTGCGTTCTTCAGCTTTCGCACGGAGAACTCGAGCCCGACGAAGAAGAGGAGGAACGCGATCCCGAGGTCCGAGAGCGCGTTCACGGTCGGCGAGCCCACGAGGTCGACGCCGGCCTGAGGCATGAAGAAGCGTCCGTTGGCCTCTCCGAGGAAGATCCCGACCACGAGGTAGCCCAAGATGACCGATTGGCCGAGCTTCGAGGCCACGACGGCGCCGAAGAACGCCGCGAGGGTGACGACCGCGAGCGAAAAGAAGTCGAAAGCCACGCGTGCACCTCCTCGTTTCTGGGCTTTGCGCTTCTCGTGGGGTCGTACGTTTGGGGGCCTTGCACGCGCGGGGGACACGCGCGCGCACGCGAGGTCCTCGCGAGCCTACAGGCCCGCGTGGACAAGGTCTTCGAGCTTTGCGACACCTTCGGCGTCCGCGATGACCACGAGGATGTCGTTGGCCTCCACCGCGGTGTTGGGGTCCGGGTTGGGCAGCGAGGAGCCGTCTTCGCGCAGGATGGCAACGATCGAGCAGCCCGTGCGGCGTCGGACATCGAGGTCGAGGATGCGGCGGCCGACCACGGGGGAGCCGCCGAGGATCGTCACGGTTTCGAGGCCCGCCTTCTTCGCGAGGGCGGCCCTGAACATGTCGATCGGGGAGGGCTGCCAAAAGCCGCCCGTGAGCACGGCGGCAAGCCGCCGGGACTCGGAATCCGAGAGCGAAACCGCGACGGGTTCGCCCTCGCCGGGCTCGCGGAAGTAGAGTTCTTTGTCCCCGCTCTTGTGGACCACGACCGCGACTTCGCCGCCCATTTCGATGGGCAAGGTGAAGCGGCGGCCGATCCCTGGCAACTCCGTTTCGAGAATCTCAAGCATAGCGTGCATCCCGCTTTTCCGATGGAAAGGGGCAAGATAAAAAGGTGACGCATGGCCAGATTCGCGGCAAAACGGGCCCGTTTCGGGTCGAAACCCGCCCGTTTCCGGAGGTCAGGCGCGAAAGGCCTGGGGGGCCTTGAAACCCACCCCGGGTCCGCACGCAAAAGGGTTATCGCGCGGGGGCCCCGAAGGGGGTAGGCGAGGGAACGAAGTGCGCGCGGAGTGGATCGGACATGCGGCCTGGCTGATTGAGGGGAAAGACAAGGTGCTCGTGGACCCGTTCATCACGGGCAACCCGAAGACGGACCGAAAGCCCGCGGCGATCCGCTGCGACATCATCGTCGTGACGCACGGGCACAACGACCACCTTGGGGACACCGTCGAGATTGCCAAGAAAAACAACGCAACGGTGTGCGCGGTCCACGAGATCGCCGTCTACCTCGAGGCGCAGGGCGTGAAGGCCGAGGGGATGAACAAGGGGGGCTCGGTAAAGGTGAAGAACACGACGGTCCGTCTCGTGGAGGCGATCCACTCGGGCGACTACATGTCGGCGAAGGACGGGATGATCCCGGGGGGGTCGGCGACGGGCGCGATCATCGAGTCAGGCGGGAAGGTGTACCACGCGGGGGACACCGCCCTCTTTTCGGACATGAAGCTCATCGGGCAGCTTTACAGGCCGGACCTCGCGCTGCTCCCGATCGGCGACCGCTACACGATGGGCCCAAGGGAGGCGGGATGGGCGGCCGCGTTCGTGGAGGCGCCCACAGTCGTGCCGATGCACTACTCGACCTTCCCGGCAATCGAGCAGGACCCTTTCGAGTTCGAGGAGCACTGCAAGAAGAAGGGGTACAGGGGCGAAGTCACGATTCTGAACCCGGGCGAGCACCTGAAAGTTTGAGCCAGCCAGAGGGGCCGCTATCTAACTACACCCGGCCCGCACCACCCATGCAGGGGCGCCCTTATGAGGCGAAGGGGGAGGTGAGCGAAAGCGCTCTCCGCGCGTGCCCTTTCGCCCCCTTTTTATGAAGGCGCAACAATCGCCTTGTATGCATCGAGCAGGCGCAGCCTTTGAGGGCAAGCGGTACGCGCGAGACGAGCTTGCGAGGATCGTCGGCCCCGCGGCCGCCTCGCGCGTGTTCACGCTGACGGACCCGGCCCACGCCACCTGCCGCATCGTCGAGGGGCGCGCGCTCCAAGGCGCGGCGGAGTGGGCGGCGGCGAACCGGCGGCGCGCGGGGGGCCCGGTCAAGGTGTCCCGGACGGACGGGCGGACGCTCATCACGGACTCGCGGTTGGCCGACGGGCCTGGCATGCTCCCCGCGCCCGCATTCGGCCCTGCCGAGGAAGGCAAGGGAGGCGAGGCACTGGTCGACTGCTTCACACGCGGCAAGGATGTGGTGACGCGCTGGAAGGGGCTCGCGGGCGCGGGCCTTGGCCTCGCGGCGTCGCTCGGCCTTGCCGCCGGGGTCCTTGAGTTCCGGGCCGCCGGGCTCGACGGCGTAGGCGGGAATCGCCCCGTCGAGATGGAGGTGGTGACCCCGGGCCTCCACCGCCTGCTCATCGGGGTCGACGACACCGACACGCCGCAGGGGGGCGCGACGTGGGCGCTTGCGCGCGAGGCGACCGCGGGGCTCGAAGACATGGCCGTCCTCTCGCTTCGCGTCGTGCAACTCTTCCCGGGGGTCCCGACGAAGACGACAAACTGCGTTGCGACCCTTGTGGAGGGCGCGGTGGCCCCGTGGATGAAGGAAGCCGTGAAGATCGAGATCCGCGACCGCGTAGAGTCGCTCGCCAAATCCGCAGAGGTGGGGCTCGCGTTTGCGGAGGGCGTTATCATTGACCGGTTCGCGGAGGCCGAGGCCTTCTGCAAGCGAGCGCGCCGAGAGATCGTGCGCCAGGACGACGCGCAGGGTGCCGCACGCGCCTTCGGCGCGCAGGTTGTCCTTGACGGCCGAGGGATGATCGGAGCGGTCGCCGCCCTCGGCGCGGCGGAGATGGGGCCTGAGGCGGCCGACATCTCGGGATAGCGCCGGCCGAGGGTCTGTGTGCCCCGCCGCGCATCCGTCCTCGGTTCGACGGACGCCGAAGACTCCCCGGAAAGGTATATTGAGGGCGACCGCTACGCGCGGCCCGTTGGCCAACCCCCAAGAAACCCATGGCCCCGTATCGGGCCTGGCCTACCGGCAATACGAGAAGCGCCTCCTCGCCGAAATTCAGGCCAGCGAGGTGCCCAAGCACGTGGCCGTCATCATGGACGGCAACCGCCGTTTCGCCGAGTCCTTGGGCCTCAACCCGATGGACGGCCACGTCTACGGCCGCGAGAAGCTCGAGGAGCTGCTCAATTGGTGCCTCGAACTCGGAATCAAGATCCTCACCGTGTACGCCTTCTCGACGGAGAACCTGCGACGGCGCCCG
>JBGPNV010000187.1:0-5353 GCA_041487695.1 Thermoplasmata archaeon
CTGCACTCGATCGCGTGGCCGGAGAGGCGGATGGTCTCTTGGGCCGGCAGCGACGCGCCGCCGCCTGCGAGTTCGAGCTGGGCGCGCACGATGTCGAGGCCCGTTACGGCCTCCGTGACCGGGTGCTCAACCTGCAGGCGCGCGTTGACCTCCAGGAAGAAGTGCTCCCGACCGACCACGAGGAATTCGACGGTGCCGGCGGACCGATAAGCGCCCGCGCGGGCCACGCGCACGGCGTCTTCGAGCAGCCGCCCACGCAAGGGCGCCTCGAGGTTGGGCGCCGGGCTCTCCTCGATGAGCTTCTGGTTGCGACGCTGCATGGAGCAGTCGCGCTCGAACAGGTGGACGGCGTCCCCCCGGCCGTCGCCGAGGACCTGGACCTCGATGTGCCGGGGGCGCAAGAGGAGCTTTTCGAGGTAGAGCTCCCCGTTGCCGAACGCCGCTTGCGCCTCGCGCGCCGCGGCCTCGAAGCTCTGCGCAAGGGCTTGGGGCCCCTCCACTCGCCGGATGCCCCGGCCGCCGCCACCATGGGAGGCCTTGAGGACCACCGGGTAGCCGATCCGCTCGGCGGCCGAAAGCGCGCCGTCCGCGCTTTCCACCGGCCCCAGGGTCCCGGGCACGGTGGGGACACCGGCCTCCTTCGCGAGCCTGCGCGCGACCGTTTTCACGCCAAAGACCTCCATCGTGGCGGGGGCAGGTCCCACGAACGCGATGCCCTCCTCTTCGACGCGGCGCGCGAAGCCGGGGTTCTCGGAGAGGAAGCCATAGCCCGGGTGGAGAGCGTCCGCACCGGCCCGGCGCGCGGCCGCGACGACCCCCTCGATGTCGAGGTAGGCCGCCCGCGGGTCGTCCCCTTCGAGCCGTTCGACCCGCCCGCAGTGCTGCAGGTGGGCCGCCTCCGCGTCCCCGCGCGGGAATACCCCAACAGTCTCGATGCCAAGTTCGCGAGCCGCGCGGAACACGCGGACGGCGATTTCCCCCCGGTTCGCGACGAGGAGGCGGCGGATCATCCGGCTGGCCACGGCCCGCGGGGGATAAAAAGAGGCGCGGGCGCCCGAAGGGGGCGCGGGCCCCCGGCGTCTCCCCCCAAAACGCTCTTTGCCAGGGCGCGTCATCCCCGAGGCGGGAAACCCGTGGACGTCAAGGCGTTTGGCGAGGCGCTCACGAAGTACATCCGGCCCTACAACCACCCTCTCGCGATCCGCATGGTGAGGCACGGGGAGGCCGTGCCGGAAAAGGCGAAGCGCCCCGTGCGGGACTTCAAGCACCCCATCACGATCTGCCAGGCCATTGCCGTGGCGCGGCAGGTCGGCTGGACGGTCTACATGGGGCGGGAGGACCAGGCGTGCATCCTCGGGGCGGTGGCGATGGGCTTCGAGGGCCTCCACCCCTTCTATGTCGAAGGCAACCTCTGCGAGAACTTCTACACGAAGACAAAGGAGGCCGGCGCGAAGATGGAGGCCGCCGTCCCGCGGTTTGCCCCCGGCGCCTACCAGGGCTTCCTGGTCGCCTCGCTCGAGCGCGCGGACTTCACGCCCGACGTCTTTGCCTTCTACGGAAATTCTGCGCAGGTCATGCGGCTCGTGAGCGCGTCGCTTTGGGAATCGGGCGGGCGGATGGAGTCCTCGGCCGAGGGCCGGCTCGACTGCGCGGACCTCGTCGAACGCGCGATGCTCTCGGGGAAGCCCGCCTATGTGCTGCCATGCAACGGCGACCGCGTGTTCGGCATGGTCGAGGACACCGAGATGGGCTTCTCCGCGCCGTGGAGCGCGGTGGATTCGATCGCCAAGGGCCTTGAGGAGACGCACAAAGCCGGGATCCGCTACCCGGTCCCCAAGCAACTCACCTTCCTGCCGACCTTCCCGAGGAGTTACGACAAGCTCTGGGAGCTTATTGGCGCCCAGGGCCAAGGGGACGGCGCTCCCAAGGGGCCCGGTGCCTAGCGCAGCCGCGCTTCCACGTCCCTGAGCGCGAGCCGGACGCCCTCCTTGCAGCCGTCGTAGGCGACCCACTCGACGGCCTCTCTTCCGCTCACCCACCGGAAATCCACATGCTCGTGGCTGATCTTCACGGGCGACCCGAGGGGGACCACGGCCGCCCAAAGGGTCTCCTCGAAGGCCGTGGGCTTCCCCTTGACCTCCTTCTCGAAACGGTTCGTGTGCCCGACCTCGTGGAGCGCGGCGACGGTGCCGAGGCGCGTCTCCTCGTGAAGTTCGCGGGCGGCCGCTCGTGCGTCCGATTCCCCTTCGTCCACGTTGCCGGTGACTGGCGCCCACACGCTCCCTTTTTCGGCGGGGCGGCGGAGGACAAGGACCTCCCAGTCGCGCCCCATGCGCAGGGGCACGACCATGACCTTGCGGCGCGCGCCGCTCAAGGGGGCTCCTCCCTGGGGGGGCCAGCCGGCGTGTCCATCCCGCTCACCGCGAGCGCGCCGCGGAAATCGCACGCCTTGCAGTGGTACCGCGCGCCCGCGATGAAGGCAAGCTCGGGGACAAGTTCGGCCGAGCC
Organism: Thermoplasmata archaeon; assembly: GCA_041487695.1. GTDB lineage: Archaea > Thermoplasmatota > DTKX01 > DTKX01 > DATEUP01 > DATEUP01. Next base: position 2,509 of record JBGPNV010000187.1, read on the forward strand.
GCAGCTGGGGCAGCGCAGGGGGCCCGCGCTTTGGGTGCGCTTCTTGCGCGGCGGCGCCCGGGAGGCGCCCTCGGGCATTCGGACTTTCAAGGCAGGGCGCCCTCCCCCTTTGTCCCCGGGCCTTTCTCGACGGTGACGAGGCGCCGCTCGGCGAGGACCTTGATGAACTTCAGCGTGCGCGGCACCGCCGGCTCGAAGCGCTCGTGGAAGCGCGCGTCGAGGGCCCGGGCGATCGCCTCGACCGTGTGGCTGCCGTCGCACAGGAGCCAGATCTGCGAGCCGAACTCGTCGAGCGGGCGGTTCACGGTCGGCCTGCCGCGCAGCGCGCGGGCAAGGCGGGCCTCGACGCGGCCAAACGCCTTGGGGTGCGTGACGACGACGAGGCCGGTCTCGTCCTCAACCTTCCAGGTGTCGACCGTGCGCTTCGGCCGCAGGGCGAGCAGTCGCTTGCCGCGGTCCACGTCCGGCGGGGGCTCGTCGCCGGGCTGCCTCGTGAGCTTCTTGCTTACCGGCCTTCCCCCGGAAAGGAGCCGCGCGCCCTAAGGAGAACCTTTCGGCCCGAGCGCCTCAGCAAGGCGGCCATCGGCCTCGTCGATGAGCGCCCACGCCGCCTGCCAATGCCCGGCGGCGGCCTCGCCGCGCGCGGCCCGGCACAAGGACCGGACGGGCTCGAGGGCGGGGGAGTCGCCGGCTCGCTTCAGGGCACGCCGGAGGTCCCCGAGGGCTTGCTCGACGTCCTCGGGCTTGACCCCGGCGTCGAGCGTCGGTGCGTTCTCCTCAGTTACCGTGACCTTCACGTTTCCAAGGAGCCGAATCGCGCCGATGAAGTCGCCCATGTCGGCGGCGGCGCGGGCCTTCGAAATCGCGTGAGCGGTCTCCCGGACACCGGGGTCGTTGTCCGCAATCATGATGCCGGCGGCGATCCGGCCGAACTCCATCTCGAAGGCGCGTTGGCCGGGGGCGTCCCGCTCGTCCTTGTCTCCTGGGGGGCGATGGGCCATGGGCGGGCTCCTTCGCCCTGGCACTCCGGTGGGACGTTTAGAAAGGTTTCGGCGGCATGGGCGGGTTGGTAAAGACCCCCGCGGGGGCCTGACGGGGAGCCGATAGGGGGGTCAAGGGACCCTGCCAGGGGGCGGGTCCTGGGAGTTTGGCGGGGCCTCGATGCGCGTACGTTCGAGTTTCTCCTTCAGCGTACGCAGGACTTCCAGTGCCTGCAGCCACTCGGCCTCGCGCTCGTAGGCTGCAGCCAAGTCCACGAGCTTGAAGGCCTCCGGGTCGAGCTCGGCCTGCCGTGAGGCGACCTCCTTGCGGATGGCGAGGAGTTCCTCGCGGACGGCCTCTTCGAGCTCCTCCGCCTCGGGCGGCGGCGCATCGGGCAGGGCGCCGCGGAGGATCTGCGCCCCGCAGTGGGGGCAGGCCTGGGCCTTTTCGAGCCGCGCGGCGGCGATGGCACCCCCGCAGGCGTGGCAGCGGTCGGCTTCGACGCCGGCCTCTCCCCCCTCGAGGATTTCGCGAGCCCGCTGCGCGTGGCGCGCGGCCTTGCCGAATTGCTTCGCGCCGGCGAGGGACTCCGCGAGCTTGAGGTAGGCGCCCGCGCGCTCTGTGCGCTCGCCGCCAAGCGGGTCTTCGGCAAGCGCTCTCTCGAGGGCCTCGCGCGCGCGGTGGAGGCCCTCGGTCGCGCGGGCGCGCTCGTCAAGTGCCTTGTCGGCCGCCGCCCCCGCCTCGCCGATGAGGGCGTCGTGCGCCTCGAGGCGCAGGAGGTGGCGCTCCCGCCGGGCCCGCTGGAGGAGCGCGCGCGCCTCGCTGAGGTCGAGACCCGCGTACGAATCGGACTCCATCCTCGCCTCGAGGGCCTCGGCTTGCTTGCGTGCCTGGCAGTAGGGGCACTCGGCAAGGGAGGCGTCGATGGCATTGTGGCACTCCGGGCACTCGCGCGTGTTGAGGACGGCGGAAGGCACGCCCCCGACGGCAATCCGGGCGCCTCCAAGCGCCTCCGTCGAGGACGAGGCAGCGAGGGGCACCTTGCCTGGCGGCCCCCGTGCGCGGGCCACCGAGGGGTCTTCGACGGCCGCCACGAGCTTGGCCTGTGTCGCGGCCTTGGCGGCCGCTTTCTCGCGCCGTCCGGTGAGGACGAGCGGGACGGCGAGCGCGAAGGCCGCTCCGGAAACGAGGAGAGCAAGGAGCAGGCTGCCCCCGCGCCCCTCAAAGAGCCCGGGCGCCTGGAAGTCCTCGCGGAGGGCCGTGCGGTTCGTGAGCCCCTCGGCGTCCGTGACCTCCACGGCGACTTCGTGGCTGCCCCCCGAGGGGACGACGAAGCGAGCCTCCGGCCCCGAGGCGGCAAGCGGGGCGCCGTCGAGCGTCCAACGGTAGGCAAACGGCTCGCCGCCAGGCGAGGGGTCGGGGTCGCTCGCGCGTGCGGAAAAAGTGAGCGGCGTTTCGGCGACGAGGCGGTCGGGCGCGTCGAGGCTGACGGACGGCGTCCCGTTGAGGACGCTCACGAGGTGGCGTGCGCTCTCCTCGACAAGGGAGCCGTTTACACGCCGCGTCACGGTGAGTTGGATCTCGTAGTCGGGCTTGGGGACGGCGTAGACGAACGAGGCGTCCGCGCCGTCCGTGCGGTTCACGTCGGCCGTGCCGTCCCCCGTGAAGTCCCATTCGTAAAGGACGATGTCTTGCGGGTCGCTCGCGTTGCCCTGCGCGACAAACGAGGCGCCGGTGTAGGTGAGCGGCGCTGCCGCGATCGAAAGTTCGCCGCGTGCGGGCAGGGCGGTGAGGAGGACGAGCAAGAGCGCGAAGGGTCCCAGGGCAGCCGCGGCGTGCGCCTTTCGCTTGGGGGGGCGGCGCA
>JBGPNV010000188.1:0-5336 GCA_041487695.1 Thermoplasmata archaeon
CCAGGCAAGCACCACGGCGGTGCCCGAAGCGTGCGTGGCCGCCTGGAAGTTCTGCGGCGTGGGGGGGGGCGTGAGGTCGGGAATGCGTTCCATAACTGTGAGCGTGAACGGCGAGGCGAGCCCGACGTCGTCGATGGCTCGGATTTCATAGGTGTAGTTGACTTCCTCCGAAAGCCCCGAATCCCGGTAGTTCGATGAGGGGACGTTCACGCTTCCGACTTGCGTGAGCGAGCCGAGGTCGCCGTCGCGCCGCCAAATCTCGTAGCGCAGCGTGTCGTCCGTGTTTGGCGTCCACGCGAGGGCCATCGCGTGCGACGGCCCGTCGACCGTGACCGTGAAATTCGAGGGCGTGCGAGGCGGCGTGATGTCCGCAGGCCGGCCCGTGACGATCGGGCAAGGCGCGCTCGTGATCGGCACGGACAAGTCCGTTTCCGTGAGGTAATACCAATAGTCCCGGCCGTCCGTCACGTTTGTGTCGTTGTAGGAAAAGCGCGGGAAAGACACGTTCCCGATGATGCCCCACGACCCGCTCTTGTTCGACCAGACGGAGTAGACCGAGCCATCCGTCGCTTGGAGCTGCCAGCTGAGGACGAGGGCCCCGCCCGAAGCGGGCGCGGCGACGGCGAGGCCGCGCGGCGGCAGGACGACCGAGTAGCCGATCGCGATCTGGCTGACATTCAGCCGCCCGCCGAGCGAGAAGTTGAAGGAGAGGGGCACGAGGATGAACCCCGAGGCGTTCACATCGGCCTGGTGCGTGTCGAGGTACGTTTGGATTAGCGGGCCGAGGCCGGTCACGGTGGTGTTGCCGCCGAGGGCCCCGGGCATCGTCCACCCTTGCGTGCGGTTCACGAACACGCGGACGCTTTCTGGCAGCGTGTGGGCGTTGCCGTAATAGAGGCGCAGCGCCCCGGGCTTCACGGTGCCGTTGATGCCGCTTGCAAGGTGGATAGGGAGCTCCGTGAGCCCATCGCCGTTCACGTCCCCCGATGTGCCGAAGTACCAGCCGAAGCTCTCGGCAAGGCCAGGCGTGCCCGCGCTGAGGACAACGGCGGAGGCAAGCGTGAGGTTGTACGCGCGGAAGAGGTAGGCATACCCGTCGAAGGCGTCCGCCGCATTGGCGCCGACGATGAGCTCGCTCTTGCCGTCACCGTCGAAGTCCGCGAGCATTTCGACGCCCGCGCCAAACTGCGAGACAACGGACGTGTCGGAGGGCCGCAGGACCGTGACCGGCCCGACGTAGGTCGCGTTGCCCGCGCCGGCGAACACGTACACCGCCCCGCTCGTCGCCGTGTCGGTGGGCGCGCCCACGGCGAGGTCCGGGCGGCCGTCCCCCGTGATGTCGCGCCCGCCAGCCACAGCCCAGCCGAAGAAAGAGCTCACGTTGTTCGTGTAGTTCCATGTCCGGTTGACCGCGCGGCCCGCGGTCCCTTCGAACACCTGGACCGCCCCGAATTGTCCGCTCGTGAACGCCGTGCCCGCCGCGAATTCCCCGAAGCCGTCGCCGTCGGTGTCGCCGAGGCCCTCGAGGATGAGAGCGGGGCTCGTCGTCGTGCCGCCATAGTTCGTGTCAAAGCCCGTGAGGAGCGTGCTGTTCGTGACATTGAGCCCGTCGGCGCTCCCCCAGAGCACGGTGACCGTACCCTTGTAGGTGCCCGTCGAGGTGTTGAACGCCTCGCCGACCACGAGGTCCTGGTACGGGTCGTTGTCGAGGTTGAGCCCGCCTACCAGGGAATAGCCCCACGAGTAGGAGGTGCTCGCGTTGAAGGTGAGGTTAAGGTCGGGGTTCGCGGGGAGCCCGCCGCTCGAGCCGTAGAAGATGCTCACGCGTTCCGTGATTGTGGAGAAGAAGGCCGACTCGCCCACGACAAGGTCGTCGATGGTGTCGCCGTTGTAGTCGCCGTGCGCAATGGACCAACCGAACCCCGAGCTGGCCGGCCCCGTGTAGGTCCAGTTCGAGAGTCGCCCTCGCAGGCCCTGGGGCGAGCCCCAGAACACTTCGACCCGGTTCGCGCGCGCCGCCGAATTCTCGGCGTAGGTGCCGACCGCGACGTCACCGTAGCCGTCGTTGTTGAAGTCGCCGCCGACGTCCGTGCCATGGCCAAATTCTTCGCCCGCGTTGGCCGCGGTGCCACGGCCGGTCAGGTTCGTGTACTTGAGCTCCATCTTGCCCGTAAGGTTGACCTGCCCTGAGACGATGTGGGCGCTCGCGTTCAGCGGGACATAGAGTGTCGTGTTGTGGGAGGTCTCCGCGCCCGTGAGGTTGACCTCAAAGCCCTGGACCGTCGCGTTTGCGAGGATCGCGCGGTCTTGGAGCCGGGCGCCGGCGGCAGTCCCGAGGGGGCCCGCGCCGGGCAGGAACGAAGGGGCAAGGAAAAGGGCAAGCAAGACATAGGAGGTTAGCCACCCAGCAAAGAGGGGACGAGCGTTAGCCACAAATACACCTGGCCTTCGCGATTCGGAGGGGTCTATATAAGGTCTGCCGGGCGGGGCGGAAGGTGGCGTATCGAGAAATCGAAGGGACGCGCGGCCGGGAGCGCGGGCCGGGCCGCGCGTTTTTTGCCACGGGCGTCCAGCGGGCCGCTTCCCCGTGGACGGGCGTCCACCACGCTGCCGACAGGGATTAAATATCGTCATCGGGTAGAGCGCCCTAGCGTACGGTGAGCGACCTGAGACCGACCCTCGATTTGGAGAAACTCCGGCACGGCACGGAACTCCTCAAGCGCGGCTTTGCCGCCATGCAAAAAGGCGGGGTCATCATGGACGTGACCGACGCGAAGCAGGCGCGGATCGCGGAAGAGGCCGGCGCCGTGGCGGTCATGGCCCTCGAGCGGGTCCCGGCCGATATTCGCGCCCAAGGCGGCGTGGCGCGGATGGCCGACCCCAACAAGATCCTCGAGATCATCGACGCGGTCACGATCCCCGTGATGGCCAAGTGCCGCATCGGACACTTTGCCGAAGCGCAGATCCTTCAGGAGCTCGGCGTCGACATGGTGGACGAGTCGGAGGTCCTCACGCCCGCCGACCCGATCTACCACGTTGACAAGCACAAGTTCACGGTGCCGTTCGTCTGCGGCGCGCGCGACCTAGGCGAGGCGCTCCGGCGAATCGACGAGGGCGCGGCGATGATCCGAACGAAGGGCGAAGCGGGGACGGGCAATGTTGTGGAAGCGGTGCGCCACCACCACGCGGTCGCGTCGGGGATCCGCTCGCTGAAGGGGAAGACCCCGCAGGAATTGCGCGAGGCCGCCAAGGAACTGCGCGCGTCGTTCGAGGTCGTGAAGGAGACCGCGGGCCTCCAGCGCCTCCCCGTCGTGAACTTCGCGGCGGGGGGGCTTGCAACCCCGGCCGACGCGGCGCTCATGATGCAACTTGGCGTCGACGGCGTGTTCGTGGGGTCGGCGATCTTCAAGAGCGCAGAGCCGGCGCGCCGCGCGAAGGCGATCGTCGAGGCGGTGCACAACTTCGACGACCCCAAGGTCCTCGCGGAAGTGTCGCGCGGGCTCGGCGAGGCGATGGCAGGCATCGAGATTTCCGCGATTCCGAAGGAGCAGCGGCTCCAAGAGCGCGGCTGGTAGGCGCGCGCTGTCCGGGAGCTACTCCTCTTCGTCGCGCCGCCGAGCCCTTCGGTCCGCTTCGACTTCGTCGTCTTCCGCGTCGAACCCTGCGCTAGCCCCGCGGGGCGCGCGCACAAAAAGCAGGTACGCCGCGAGCGCGGCGCACACCAGGATCACTCCGATCGATGCGTAGCTCACGAGGGGCGCAAACCCGACCGGCGGCGAGCCGGGCGGCCGGTACGGGTCGATGGCGACGGCTTTCTGGACCTCGACGGACTGGCGACCGTCCGACAGCGTCAGCGTCACCAGGAATTGCCCGCTCGTTGCGTACACATGGGTCACCTCGGTGCCTTCGTCGGTTTGCCCATCGCCGAAATTCCAGGTCGCGGTCACTGGGTCACCGTCCGAATCGGAAACGCCGAGCGCGAGGAACGCGACCTCTCGGCCGGCCTCGGCTCGGTCGGGCGAGGAAATCGTCGCGTTGGGCGCGCTGTTGTACGACACGACCGTGACGGTGAGGAACGCGCTCACTACGAACCGCCCGTCGCTCGCCGAGAGCTTGATCGTGTAGGGCCCGGAGGCGCCGCGTGGGGTCCGCCACCCGGCGACGGTCGCGTTCTCGGGCCCCGATTCAACAAAGAGGACGGGCTGGGTGCCGTCCGGGTCGAAGACGCTCGGGTTGAATGTGACCGTGCCACCCTCATCGACCGTGTAGTTCGTTTCAACCGAAAGGACCGGCGGGTCGTCGAGAGGCAGGACGGCGACGCTGAGGTTGACGGTGAGCGCGCCCCCGTATGAGTCGTGGACGACGAGCACGACGACCATCGGCCCGTTCGCGTTGGGGTCGGGCTCGATCCGCAGGGTTCCGCCGCTGAGGTTGAGGCGCAGGGGGTCCTGCGAGGCGACATCGGCCGAGAGGGTCGCAAGGGGGCCGCTTGGCCGGAAGTGGGTCGTAAGGTCAAGGTCGAGGGTGAGCACGGCGTCTTCGAAGACCGCGAGGGGTCCGTAAGGGGCGAGCGCGACGGGGGGCCGCGGATTCGTGATGTTGAACCGCGAGGCGGCGGGCAGGCTCCACACCGTGCCATCGCTTGCCCTCGCGGCAAAGGTGTGGGCGCCGTTGTCGAAGGTAAGGGTGTCTACCTCAAAGGTCCACGAAGCCCTCCCAAGAGCGGCGACCCACGGGCCGCCGTCCATCCTGACCTCGACGGCGGCAATGAGGTCGCCCGGGTCGCCGTCGCCCGCGACCCCGGTGAAGTTGAGCCGCCCGCCGACACTCGTGCCTTGCCCCGGCGTCACGATCGCGACACTCGGAGGCGCGTCAACAGCAAGCGCCTTCGACACGCGCCCGAAGCCGGGTGCCGTCACCACGACCGACCAATTCGCGCGGCCTCCTGTAACGACCGATACGCGGGCCAGCCCCGCGGCGTCGGTGGTCCCCACGCCTACCAGGGCGCCCGAGTCGTCAAGGACGGCGACCGTTGCGCCCCGCACGGCGGCGCCCGACGAGGCTACGGAGACGTCCAAGCCGACAGCCGAATTCGGGGCGATGCCGGCCGGGAGCGTCACGTCGAGCGGCCGGGCCGGCCCCGTCCACGCCACGGCCGCGGGGTCGCCAAGGAGCGTGAGGCCCGCGAGCGCGCGCCGGAGGGTCGCATTGTTCGGGTCGAAGGCCGGACCCAGCGCGAAGCTCGCGTCGGCGACAAAGCGCTCGCGCGCGAGGTCTACGACCTTGCCAAGCGGGCCCGGTCGCTCGAGGGCCTCTCGAACGACCGAGGCCGCGAG
>JBGPNV010000189.1:0-5322 GCA_041487695.1 Thermoplasmata archaeon
CAAGCACGACTACGGGGACGTGCTGAAATCCATGCTCCATACGCACCTTGAGGGCCCCGACTGTGTCGAGGTCTTTGTCGTGGAGGGCGCGGGACCTCGCATCGCGTCCATGGCGAGGGCGCTCCAGGCGCTCAAGGGCGTCCACCTCGTGCGCCGGACGTTCATCCCGCGCCACGAAGGGCTTGGGACTTGACGGGCAGCCCTGCGCGGTGCGCGGCGCGGCCCTTCAGTAGCCCGCTGAGGCGATCGCGCGCTTGGTGCTTGCCGCCCAGAGTCGGTTCGGGACCGCCGCGATGACGGCGTTGCGAATGACAAGGAGCGCGCGGGAGTTCAAGTGGGCTTGCCGGCCCGTCCGACGAGAGCGAGCGGCGACGACTGCCGTGGGCGTGGCGCGCCTCCCTTCGAAGCCGCGCAGCGCGGCTCCGACGCCTTGGGAAGGGGCACCCGTGAGCGCCCGCGCGAGGAGGAGGCCGTCGATGATGGCCTGGCACGCGCCTTGCCCGATGTCTGGGGTCATCAGGTGCGCGGCGTCCCCGAGGAGGGTTACGCGCCCGCGGCCCCAGCGCCCGTCCGGCACACGGTAGTGGATGTCGTGCCGCTGGATCGCCGCATCCGGTGTGCTCAGGATGAGCCGTGCATTCGGGACCCCCCATTCGCGGAAGGGCCGCGCCACCGCCTTGGCCCGTCCCTCGTCCGGGTCACGGCCGCCCGGCGGACAGCGCGCGGAGGCCCACCATCCCCATCGTCCTCGCCCCAAGTAGACGAATCCCGTCCGGCGCCCAAGGCCCCAAACGTCAAGCGCATCCCCCTTCGGCCAGTCGAGGTCCAGGGTCGAGGCGCCCTGCCAAGCCGTGTAGCCCGCGTAGGGAGCACGGTCTTCGCCGTGGAGCCCGGCGCGGACGACCGAACCGATGCCGTCGGCGCCAGCGAGGACATCAAAGGACTGCGACGACCCGTCGGCGAGGTGTAGGCGCACTTCAGCGCCCGCCTCTTCGAAGGACTTGACCGCGCACCGGTAGCGGATGCTCGACCGGTCCACGCCGGAGAGGAGTACCTCGCGCAGGTCGCCCCGTTCGATGTGCATGTGGGGGTGCCCGAAAACCTCCTGGATGACCTCGTCGGGGATGCGCAGGAGCAAGCGGCCCGACGAACTTCGCAGCTGTCCGCCTGCGCGGGGGAAGGCCAGGCGCTCGAAGGGCGTGGCGAGCCCGAGGTCGTACATCGCCTTGACCGCGTTTCCGCCCATGAGGAGCGCGGAGCCTTGAGAAGCGACCTCCGCCTGCTTCTCGAAGATCGTGCAAGGGATTCCAAGGGGCGCAAGCCCGGCGGCCAGCGCGAGGCCGCCCATCCCGGCGCCGGCAATAGCGACCGAGAGCCGCGGCGTCATCGGGTCTCCAGACGCCGACCGGGCTCATCCTTTCTCGGGCGGCGGGCGCGCCTCGGGCTTGCCGGCGGCCCGCGCCGCCCCCTTCTCCCCTGAGGCGCCGTGCTCGAAGACGGCGGGCAGGATCGCAAGCAGCATCACGGCGCAAAGGACAATCACGATTACCCCCACGACCGCCCCGGCCTCAGCCGTCTGGGGGTTGTCGACTTCCACGCGGGCGCTCGCGGGGGAAAGGGGAAAGGAATCGTTTGCCACGAGCACGAAGGCCTGCGCCGTGACGACCTTGACGCCCGCGGTCGCGACCCAGTGGAACACAAACCGCGTCGTGTTGTTGGCCGGCATCAGGACATTGACAAGGGCCGCGATCACTTCGGGCTCCGCGCCGCCGCCGGTTACGACGACCGTCAAATTCGACAGGGTAAGGGGGAAGGACGCGTTGTTTGTCATTTCCACCGTGATCGTCAGGTTCGCGCCCACGAGCGGAGACACCGCGTCCACCTTGACGGAATCGATCCGGACGGGCGCCGCGGGCGGCGCCGCGGAGGAAAGCGCGGGGGCAAGGAGGAAGGCGGCGGCAAGCGCGATCCCAAGGAGCCGTCGGCGTGCGTTCATTCCATCTGCCTCCGGCTTGCGACGAGCGCGCTGAAGGCAAGGAGGATGATGCTCGAACCACAAAGGACCCAGAGACCCGTGTGGAAGTCCGGCGAGAAGGAGGCGCCGGCGCCGCCGCCGGGCCCGCCCGGCCCGCCGCCGAAGCCCCCCGTACCGCCGAACACGGAAGTCGTGAGCGACGAGTAGTAGGTGGGGACGAACCAGGGGTCGACGCCCGCGATGGAAAGGACGCCAGAAACGATGGGCAAGATGAGCAGCAGCGCGAAGAAGGAGAGCATGTTCGAGGTGATTGTGCTGCGCATGACGGACGAAAACGTGAAGGTCACGGCAAGCGCACCGAGCGCGTAGAGGAGGGCAATGGCAAGGGAAGTGGAAAAAGCGGCCGGGACATTGCCCCAGCCGTAGACCGACTCCATTTCCGTGAAGGTCACACCATAGTAGAGCAGGGACACCAAAGCGGTCGCGAGGAACGCGGCCAGGAACTTGCCCACGAACATGGACGTGCGCCGGTGGGGGGCCACGTAGGAGACAAGGAAGGTCCGCTTGTCCAGTTCGCTCGAGATCGCGTCGCCGCCGAAAAACGCCGCGCTGATCAAAACGAGCAGGCTTGCAAACGCCAGGTTGTTCCCGGCAAAGAGGGTCGAGCTCGAGGCAAAGCCCACGCCGCGCGCGCGCGGAATCACGTAGAAGAGCATCGGGATGATCACGGCAAGCAAGAGCGCGATGAGCAGGCGGCGGCGGCGAAGGTGCTTGTCGAGCTCGAAGAGCACCGCGCTCCAGGTGTCCTGCAGGTCCTTGCGGATTGCCGCGGCAATCGTACTCAATGGATCCCCCCGTCTTTGCCCACCATCGAGACGTAAATGTCCTCGAGGCTGGCCTCCTGGAGCGCGAAAGAGACGGGCTTGAGCCCCGCCCCCACGGCTCCCTCGAGGATGGCCGAGACAACCTTGAGGTCGCCTGCGTACTCGAGGATGCCGCGCCGACCGTTCATCTCGACCCGAGTGACACCAGGCAGCCCTTCCAGGGTCGAGAGCGCGGCTGCCGGAAGCGGTGCGAGGAATTCCACGGTGATCCGCCGCGACGCGCCCGCTTTTGTCAGGTTCTCGACGGTGTCGGTCACCTGAATCTCGCCGTGGTTGATCATGATGATCCGGTTGCACGTCTCCGCGACCTCACCGAGAAGGTGGGAGGAGAGGATGACCGTTTTGCCCTCTTTGGCAAGGTCCTTGATGATGACCCGGATGTCCTGCATCCCCTTGGGGTCCAGGCCGAGGACGGGCTCGTCGAGGATGAGGACGTCCGGGTCGTGCAGCATGGTCAGCGCGATGAAGAAGCGGCGGGTCATCCCCGTGGAGAACCCGCCGACCTTTGCGGCGGCCCACTCGGTAAGGCGCACCCGGTCGAGGACCGTCTTCGTGCGCTCGGCCGTGGAGGCGCGGGAGAGGCCGTGTACGCGCCCGAAGTAGGCCATCACTTCGGTCGGGGTGAGGTACTCGTAGACGCCCGGGACCTCGATGAGGGCGCCGACGTGCGAAAGGGCCTCAAGGGGGTGTTTTTGGACGTCCACGCCCGAGATGTACGCGTGGCCTTCGGTGGGGCGGATGAGGTTCGTGAGCACCTTCATCGTCGTGGTCTTGCCCGCGCCGTTCGGCCCGAGGTAGCCGACGACGTCGCCTTCGCGGATCGAGAAGTTGATGCCCTTGAGGGCGAGGACGCCGTTCTTGTAGCGCTTGACGAGCGACTCGACAGCGATCGCTTCGGCGCCGGCCACGAGACCGGGCTAACCCGGCGGATTACTTGAAGGTGCCCTTGGCTTCCAAAGGAGGTTTGCAGGGCGCGCTCAAAGCGACGTGATGACCTTCGCGGGGTGGATCTCGTTCCAGCCGTGGTCGGGGTCCGTGTCTGTCACGAACGGCCCCTGGACCTCGAGGTGCATGTTGACGTGGAGCCGAGGCATGACCGACGCGTCGCCCGCTTCGACCTCAATGCCAAGCGCGCCACCCTGCTTGGCCTGGTTCTCCGCGTTTACCATGGTCGCGAATTCGGCGTCCGGCTTGAGCAGGAAATGGTAGGTCGTCCGCTCGCCCTCGACGGCGATCACGACGGCCGTAACCGTGCCGCGCGCAGTCCCGCAGGCATCGCGCAGGGAGAGCGTCGCTGCCTCGCCAGCATCGACGCCGTCGAAGGGGTTGCTCTGCCAGGAACAGGCGCCGGTGCCCGGAGACGGGAGGATTACGGGGTTCGGCGGCGGCGTCGCAGCCGGGGGGGGGTTGGATCACACTGTGGCCGGCAAAGCCTCCAAGGAAGCCCACGCCGAGAGAGGCAACGACTGCAAACGCAAGTCCAGCTTTGGTAAGGAGACTGAAGGCCATTCCAAGCACCTTGCCGCGCGAGTCGAGGGGGGCCCATGAAGATGTCGGCAGGGGGCAAGCACGCGGCCTCAGCGAGGCGAAGCGGGGCAATCGGGAAGAAGGAGCCCCCCAAAACCACCCTTTCGAGTGGAACCGCCGAGAAAGCAACCGCCCGTGAGTCGGAAGCGCCTGCGCTTCGGGATTCCGAGCCAGTCCGATGAAAGGCGGGGGCGGGCCCGCGTTTCGCTGGCGAGGCCCGCGTCCCGATATCGATCGGGCCGAGGGGCAAGGAGGGTCGTACCACTCATGGAGTTTTGATCAACGGCGCTCAAATAGGGAAGTAGGCGTGGGGGGCGCTGGTGAATTGGGATGCATGCTAGACAGAGCCTTGCCTTGATCGTTGGAATGAGTCTCGTTGCGGTGGCGGGCCTCACAGCTGCATCGGGAATGTTTTTCCCGCGGGCCAACCCGGGCGGCGCGAGTTTGGCGCCGGGCGCCGGGAGCATGTCGGCCTCTGGCGACGGGTCGCAGAATGACGGGGGCACCCAGGACAGCAACGGGTCGGGGTCCGGCGATGATGGCAACGACACCGGCCAGGGCGACAACAACGCCAATGACACGGGCGATGACGACAGCAACGACACCGGCCAGGGCGACAACAACGCCAATGACACGAGCGATGACGATAGCAACGACACCCACGATGGCGGCAGCGACGGCAACGACACCCACGATGGCGACGGGACACACGGAAACTGGACTTGGGGAAACTGGTCCTGGGACAACTCATCGTGGAGCAACTGGTCTTGGGGCAACTGGTCCTGGGGAAACTGCTCGTGGGGCAATTGGTCTTGGGACAACTCGTCCTGGGGCAACTGGTCTTGGGACAACTCGTCCTGGGGCAACTGGTCTTGGGACAACTCGTCCTGGGGCAACTGGTCTTGGGACAACTCGTCCTGGGGCAACTGGTCTTGG
>JBGPNV010000190.1:0-5273 GCA_041487695.1 Thermoplasmata archaeon
AGTAGGTCTCGGCCAGCCACGTGGACCCCGCGGCCGTGACACTCGCCGTGGAGTTCCCCCCGGGCGTCGTGGGGTCGGTCTGGCCCCGCGACGAGAAGTCCATCACGAGGTAGAAGGGGGTGTCGCCGGCGCGGTGGGCGCGCACGGTGTAATGCATGTTTCCGTACGTGCTGGACACCATTTGGTCGTAGGTGAACGCGGTGCCGTTCTCGAGATTGTGGAACTGGTGGACATCCATGATGTACGTGTCCACCGTCCGGGTCGAGGTCCAGTTCACGTCGATAACCCAATCCACGAGCCCCTGCCACCCCTGCATCCCCACGAAGAGGTACTCTCCTTCGTGGAGGGTGCGTGACTCGTCGATCGTCTGCGCGCTCGCGCTGCCGCCAAGCGACGGCAACAGGACGAACAGGGCCGCAACCGTCCAGGGCAGGAAGGCGCGGCGCGTGGTGCGGCAGGCGCTCGCCCCTGGGATCCCCCCTTGCCGCACGGGTTCAGCGTTGCCCGGGATGCCCCTGCCCCACTAAAGGCTTCGCGGTGGCGCTCCCTCGGCGCCTCGGGGGTTCCCCTGGGCGCCCTCCGCTACCAATTCTTGTTTCCGCACTTCGCGCAGAAAGGCCCGGCCAGCGCCGACCCGCAGTTCTGGCAGAAGTTGAAGGGCATGGGGCCAGCCGGCTGCGGCGCTTGGATGTATCCGCCCTGCTGGCCGCCCTGGTACATTGAGGAGCTGTCACCCACCGAGGGCGTGGGCATGCTCGAGGTGACCCCCGGAATCGTCGCCGTGGGGAGGTCCTTCGACGCGCCGGGCATGAGCGCGCGCACCGCCGCTCGCTTCATGAGCCGTATGACGAAACCGATCCCGGCCGCAATGAGGACGAGGACAAGGAGACCGATGAAGAGCGCCCCGAAGCCTGCCGCGGCTACGGCGCCGTAATTGGGCGCTTGGAGCGTGTGGAACGGCACGGGGTCGGAGGCCTGGACCCCGGTGCAGTTCTCGTCGACGACGCGGAAGTTGTAGGCGATGTCCGCCGAGTACCCGACGGACTGGTAGGAGGTTGTGGTCGACGAATTGATCACGACATCGTCCGACCAGCCCGCGGCCGTGGTGCGCTGGTACTGGAGGCGGTAATCCTGGAAGCACGAGTCGTTTGTCTGGGTCCAACTTACCTGCACGGAATACGCGCGGACATCCGAGATCGAAACGGTGACCTTCGTCGCCGCAAGGGCCGGGCCTGCGGCCAACACGATTGCAGCCAAACAGACGCCAAAGAGAACCCCCACGTGCTTCAGAACCGCCACCAACGGAGCCTATCGCCCTAACCCCTATTTGAAAAACGTGCGGGCGGGGGCGAGGAAACGGGCAGGGGCCGCCAAGAGGATTTCTAGTAGGCCACAAGGCGGACCCGGCGCGAGGACCATCGGCGCCCGACGGCGGCGATGCCGACCGCATGCGTTTTGCGTCCGCGCCCCACCCACCCGCCCTATTCTCGCGCGTCAAGTTAAGTACGGGTGGGGGAGGTGAGCGAAAGCGCGTGGGGTTATTCGCCGATGACCTTGATCAGCACGCGCTTGCGCCGCTGCCCGTCGAACTCGGCGTAGTAGATCTGCTGCCAGGGCCCGAAGTCGATCTCCCCTTTGGTTACGGGGACGACGACCTGGTGGTGGACGAGGAGACTCTTCATGTGCGCGTCCCCGTTGCTCTCCCCGCCGTGGTGGTGTCCGTAGTCCTCCCGAAAGGGCGCGAGGCGTTCGAGCATCCCATCGATGTCGTCGAGGAGCGGGCCGTCCGCGTCGTTCACCCAGACGCCGGCCGTCGTGTGCATGGCCGAAACGAGGATGAGACCTTCCTTAATGGCCGATTTTCGGAGGACTTTTCGGACGTCTTCCGTGATGTTCACGTATTGCCGGTGCTCCTCCGTGTCGAACCACATGTATTCTGTAGCGGATTTCAGGGGGACCCCTCGCGCCAGCCGACGGCGCTTTCAGCGAAAAACCATTGCGGCGCGGGGGCCCGCTGCGGACGGGCCAGGGCAATGGCTTTAAGGGGAGAGGCGATCCCCGGACACTCAAATCCCCGATGTGAAGTTCGCCTTTTGAGGATGCGTGGAAGTCGTGCTAACCCAGGCCCGGCCGGAGTGGCTGAAGGTCCGGCCGCCCTCGGGGCCCGCCTACGCGGAGCTGAAGGGGTCCCTTCGGCAGCTCAACCTCCACACCGTTTGCGAGGAGGCCCACTGCCCGAATGTCGCCGAGTGCTGGGGCGGGGGGACGGCCACGGTCATGCTCCTCGGCGATGTCTGCACGAGGGGCTGCAGGTTCTGCGCGGTGAAGACCGGCAACCCCGGGGGACTCGTCGACGAGGAAGAGCCGCGGCGCGTGGCAGAGGCGGTCGGGCAGTGGGGCCTCAAGTATGTCGTTCTCACGATGGTCGACCGCGACGACCTGGCCGACGGGGGCGCTAAGATCGTCGCGCAGACCGTTGAGGCGCTCCACGAACGGGTCCCGGAACTGCTCGTCGAGGTGCTCGTCGGCGATTTCCAGGGGCGTGAGGAGGCCGTCGCGCGAATTCTCGCCGCGGGGCCCGATGTCTTCGCGCACAACCTCGAAACTGTCGAGAGGCTCCACCCCACGGTCCGGGACCGCCGCGCGACCTTCGCGCGCTCGGTCGGGGTGCTCGCGGCGGCCAAGAAGGTCTCCCCGGGCACGGTCACGAAGTCCTCGATCATGCTCGGGCTCGGTGAGCAGGACGACGAGGTCCGCGAGGCGATGCGCGCCCTGCGGGGCGCTGGCGTCGACATCGTGACCTTCGGCCAGTACCTGCGCCCGTCGACCTGGCACCTGCCGGTCGAGGCGTACGTTTCCCCCGCGCGCTTCGACGGGTGGAAGGACGAGGCCCTTGCGATGGGGTTCCTCTACTGCGCCTCGGGGCCGCTCGTCCGAAGCTCCTACCGCGCCGGCGAGCTTTTCGTCGAGGCGCACGTGCGGAAGAACGGGGCGGCCGCGCCGAAGGAGGTCTGACCCCATGGTGTCAGTCCAACTCGTGGACAGCGATGTCGTCAAGGTGATCAACGACGACGGGTCGGCGGTGCGCCACCTCGAGCCCAAGATGACCCACCAGGAGCACCTCCGGCTTTTCCGCACGATGCTGCTCGTGCGGGCGACGGACTCGAAGGCGATGAACCTCCAGCGCTCCGGGCGGATCGGGTTCTACGTCCCCTCCTTCGGGCAGGAGGCCTGCCAGGTCGGGTCGGCCAGCGTTCTGAAACCCGAGGACTGGGTCGCACCCGCCTACCGCGAGCCCGGCGCGGCGCTCTTCCGCGGGTACCCGGTGAAGCTCCTCATCGCCCAGTGCTACGGGAACAAGGCCGACGCGCAGAAGGGCCGCCAAATGCCGAGTCACTACGGCTCGGCCTCCACGAACTTCATCACCGCCTCCTCGCCCGTGGGCACGCAGATCGTCTATGCGACGGGTGTGGCGTGGGCGATGAAGATGCGCAAGGACCCGCGTGTCACGCTCGTCTACTTCGGCGACGGGGCGACAAGCGAGGGGGACTTCCATGTCGGGTTGAACTTCGGCGGCGTGTTCCGCGTCCCCTGCATCTACTTCTGCAACAACAACGGCTGGGCGATCTCCGTGCCCCGCGAAAAGCAGACGGCCTCGCCCACGATCGCAGGCAAGGCGGCCGCCTACGGGATCGAAGGCGCCCGCTGCGACGGCAACGACATCCTCGCCGTGATCCAGGTCACGAAACAGGCCGCGCACCACGCGCGCGCGGGCGGCGGCCCGACGCTCATCGAGGCCCTCACCTATAGGATGGGCCCCCACTCGTCGTCGGACGACCCCACGCGCTATCGGTCGGCCGAGGAGCTCGAGGCGTGGAAGAAGAAGGACCCGATCGAGCGGTACCGCCGCTACCTCGAAAAGGAGGCGATCGCCACGGAGAAGGACGTAAAGGACCTCGAGGCGGACGTGGTCAAAGAGGTCGAGGAGGCCGTTGCCCAGGTCGAGGGCGCAAGCGCCGTCGCCCCCGAGACGATGTTCGACGACGTGTTTGCGGAGCTTCCGTACCACCTCCGCCTCCAGCGCGACGCGCTCCTCGGGGAGCGGAAAGCCGGCGCGGTGGTCGAGTACGAGCAGGCTGAGGGGAAGTTCCCCTTGTGAGGTGCACAAAGATGACGCCCCCCGAGGTCCGGATGGTCCAGGTCGTCTCGGAGGACGGCCGCGTCGACGAGGCGCAGGAGCCCAATCTCACGAAGGCGCAGGTCTTCACGCTCTACGAGACGCTCATCCGCCTGCGGACCTTCGAAGCGCGGATGATGAACCTCCAGAGGTCGGGCCGCATCGGATTTTACGGAGGCTCCGTGGGCCAGGAAGCGACCGCGACAGGGTCGGCCTTCGCGCTGGAAAAGCAGGACTGGGTCTTCCCGCAGTACCGCGAGCCCGGCGCCGCCCTCATCCGCGGGATATCGATGGAGACCCTGCTCTACCAGTTCATGTCGACGGCGAAAGACATCGGCAAGGGCCGGCAGATGCCCGTGCACTACGGCGACCGCGCCGTGAACTACGTCACGATCTCGTCGGTCGTGGGCTCGCAGGTCCCGCACGCGGCTGGCGGCGGGTGGGCGATGCGCCTCCGCAGGGACAACGCGGTCGCGCTCGTGTACTTCGGCGACGGCGCGACCTCGACGGCGGACTTCCACGCGGGCCTGAATTTTGCGGGGGTGTTCAAGGCGCCCACCGTGTTCTGGTGCAACAACAACCAATTCGCGATCTCCGTCCCGCGCGAGAAGCAGACGGCGTCGAGGACGCTCGCAGAGAAGGCCTTCGCGTACGGCTTCGAGGGCCTCCAGTGCGACGGGCAGGACATCTTCTCCGTCTTCGCGGCGGCGAAGTACGCCGTCGACAAGGCGCGCCGCGGGGAAGGGCCGACGATGGTCGAATCCCTCACCTACCGCGTGGGCCCGCACTCCTCCTCGGACGACCCGACGCGCTACCGCAGCGACGAGGAAGTCGACACCTGGCGCAAGAAGGACACGCTCGAGCGCGTGCGCCACTACCTGCGGCACAAGGGCTGGTATGACGAGTCGCAGGACGCGCGCCTCCACAAGGATGCGGAAGCGGAAGTGTCGAAGGCGATCGCGGCCGCGGAGCACGCGGGGCCGCCCTCGTGGGAGACGATGCTCGAGGACGTCTTCGCGGAGATGACCCCCCTGCAGCAGATGGCGCACGACGACCTCGCGGCGTACCTGAAGTGGAAGGAAGTGCGCGCATGACG
>JBGPNV010000191.1:0-5271 GCA_041487695.1 Thermoplasmata archaeon
AAAGTCAAACGCCTCATGCGCACCGCCGTTGTCATCGACGGCCGCCGCGCCCTTGACGGCGCAAAGTTCCGCAAGGCGGGCGTCGTGTACCGCGGCATTGGTGCCGGCCCGGACGGGTAAGCGGCCATCCTTTATCTCGGGGCCCCCGCGTTCCCGCGGCGAGGGTGGTCCGGACGCGCGCCCCTCTTCCGCTGCGGCTCGGCGCGGTGGCCGCGGCCTTGACACTCCTCTTGGCTGCGCCGTCCGCTTCCGCCGCCTCGGGGTGGACCGTGACCCTCGAGGCCGCGCGCCCCGTCCCGGGCATCGGCCCCCGCGCCACCGAACTCGCCGCCGTCGAGCTGGCCGACGGCAACCTGCTCTTCGTAACCCCGACGTCGAGCGCGAGCGGGGGGGCGCTTTCGGCCGTCTTGACCGACGTCAACGGGGCTCTCCTCCAAGGCCCCACGACCGTCGCCGAGACCGGCACGACCTCGCTCCAGTTTTCCCTCGCGCCGCGCGGCGACCAGGGCGCGACGGTCGTCTGGGTGGCCGGCTCGTCGCCCGCCATCGCACTCTTCGACGGCTCCGGGTTCTCGAGTTTTGCCACCACAGCGTTCCAGGGCTTCCAAGTCTATGCCTGCAAGGCCGCCGCCCCCCGCGGTCCCATCGTCCTTGCTTGCGACTCCACGCCCCTCGGCCCCGGACCCGCCACCCGACAGGTGCGCCTCGCGCAGCTTGCGCCCGACGGGTCCCTCCTTGCACCGCTCGTCACGCTTTCCATTGGGCCCGCAACGGGATCGTCCCTGCGAGCCCTCACCCTCGACAGCCAAGACACCTCGTGGGTCGCCTTCCAGTCGCCCTCGCCCGTGAATGCGACCCGCGAGGACCTCGCCTTCGCCGCGTTGGATGCAGGCGGCAGCCTCGCCACGCCCCCGACCCTCCTGCTCCCGGACACGGAGGCCCTTGATGCCATCGCTCTCTCACCTGCTCCGGTGGGCGACGGAACCCTTTGGGTCAGCTTTGCCGAAACCGGCACGCCCTCGAAGAACGCGACCGTCCACCTGCAGTCTTGGCGGTCGGGCGAGCGGACGGCGCGCGCTGCTGCCTCCTTTGAAAGTGCGGCAACAAGGACTCTGGACACGGCTTCGCTGCACGGGAAAGACCCCTCGGGCGAGGTCGGCGCCTTCGCCTGGCTCGAAGCGCCCGGTCCTGCGGCCCCTGCCCGGCTCCGCGTCGTCACCCTCGACTCGAACCTCTCCGCCCTCGACCCTGTGTCGGGGCCCCTCGGCGCCTTCTCCGGGGGCGCGCGCTTCGTCGGGCTTCTCCCCGCCGTCCTCGACGGCCCCTTTCCGCCCTCGCTCCAACGGATCACCATCGCCCCCCCGCTAGCCGTGCTTCCCGCCCAGGCTCTCACGCCGGTTCTGCTCGCGCTTGCGGCCGTGTCGGGCGCTTCCACCCTCGCGCTTGCCGGCCTCTCGGACCGCTTCAAGTGGGCCCTGCTTGCCTCCCTGTGGCCCCTCTACGCCGTGCTGCGCCGCGACCGCATCCTCGTCGACAACATGCGCCGCGGCGCGATCCTCCAAGTCGTGACCGAATCCCCGGGAATCCACTTCAAGGACCTGGCCTTGCGGACGGGCATCTCCCAGGGAGCCCTTCGCCACCACCTCGGCGTCCTCGAGGAATTCGGTTTCATCTCCAGGTCCTTTGGTCGCAGGTCACTCACGATCTACCCCGAGGGCAAGAACCCCATCCGCGAGGAGCCCTTCCGCCGGATGCGGGCCCAGATCCTGCGAGAAATCCGTGCGGCGCCCGGGCTCACCCACGCGGAACTCGCCCGCCGCGTCGGCGTGAAGTGGAGCACGCTCTCCTACCACATGGAAGCCCTGCGCGCCGAGAAGCAGGTACGCCTCTGGCGGCGCGCCCAAGTGCGGCGCTACTACCCCCTGGACAAACCGTGACGGCCTGTTCCCCTGAGGGAATCCCCCCAAAAAGGGGGGAGCATTTCGGCATGCTGGCAGACCCTCCAGTCTAGATAGGTTCAATCCCTTTTTATCCAGGACACCTCTTGCTAGGGGCCCACCAGGGAGGTCTGTCTCCCGGGGTCGGGTCAACATGGGCAAACAGCGTGGCGCACTCTTCGGGTTCCTGACTGTGGCCGTCCTCCTCGCGGGGTCCTTCCCCGCCCACGCCGACACCGCCGGCCGCCCCGACGACCCCACCGCCGACGAAACGTACCACGATGTCCAGGGCCCTTCCTACGCAGAGGAGAAGTCCGGCGGCCTCTCGTTCCAACTCTCCCTCACCCTCTCGAACCTCGTGGCCGAGGGCGCCGGCGCGCTCACCGCTAGCGTGACCTTCCCCTACTCGCTGTACAACTGGAGCATCGACTCCTGGTACTCCACGAACGACGGCCTGCGCTTCTTTGGCGTCTACTTCCACGGCGAGCAAATCCTCTACGACTACCGCACACCCTGGGTTTGGCTGAACGGCGCGCTCCACGCCCTCACGACCCCCAACCTCATCGAGGGCCCCAACCTCATGGTGTACTATGCGTCCCACTCCTTCCAAGTCAAGGCGCGCTACAACCTCGGCAACCCCAACATGGATGTGACGGTCTCCACCCGGTTCTACGAAAACGGCACGATCGAGCCGTGGGTCCTTGTCGTGAGCTATGGGGGCCCCTTCAACATCGCCGTCGGGCAACGCTTCGACTTCGACCTCGGCGGTTCCGACGACGACAACCAGCAGTACTACGACGGGGCAAACTGGAAGACGGCGGCGCAGGAGGGGGCGGTCCCCGACGCGTGGTTCGGTGAGGACGCGAACGGCAACCAGTGGCGCGACTTCGACACGGATACCTCGGGGAACAGCAACGTCATCGACCAAGCGGTCTACGTTCGCCCGTACCACACCGACGCCTCCACGTGGTACGAGCTCCGCTACCGGCCCGGTGAAGTGAGTTCGACCCCGGTCATGTACTTGACCGGCGAGACCATCAACACCTACGTCGGCGGCCTGCCCGACCCCTGGGTCGGCTACGACGCCGTGAACTGGTACCTCTCGTCCTACAACAACGCCCAGGTCGTCTACCCCGGCCCCTGGATCACGGCTGTCGTCTGATGGGGAGGCACCCGACGCTTGAACAGTCCCCCCCGTGCGCCGAACGGCAGCGTCCTGCCCTCCGGCGTCCGGATCGGCGCCGGCCCGCCCCCTCCGCCCGCCGCAACTTCGCCGTCGGAGGAGGACTTCATCACCCTCGCCGTCCGCCTCGAGCCCATCGGCCCCTCGACCGTCATCAAGGTCCCCCGCAGCGCGCGGATCGAGGAGGTCAAGGACGAGGCCCTGCGCCGCTTCGCCCTGCCCCCCGCGACGGCGCAGCAGTGCGTGATCGCGCGCGCCGGGCGCCTCATCGACGAGTCGCGGCTCGTCGGCGAGTTCGGGTTTGCCGAGCTCGAATTCCTCTCGGTCGGGCTGCTTGATGACGTGTACATCGAGGACCGGGACTGGCGCACGGGCGGGCCCTGAAAGGGGGGTCCTCCCGCTCGGGCCGCTCTTTCGTCCGGCCTGGCGCCTTGCGTCGGTGGGCCCCATGGGGGACCTGCCAAGCCCCCTTGGGGCGCGCGCCCTTGCCCCTCACACGCGCTTGCGCACCTTTGCCTCGGGATGGGGCACCCGCGGGACGAGCTCCTGCCTGTCGAAGTGTAGGTCGAGGCTCCAGATCGCATCCGCCTCCACCCACAGGGCGCACGCGAGGTAGGGAACGTCCTTCGGGTCAATCGCCCCCAAAACCTTCCTCGCGCGGGGCAGGTACGCGGCGTAGGCCGCCTCGCCAACCCACTCGATACGCTCGAGCAGGGGGCCCAGGATGGTCGAAAGGGCGCCCGGCGTTACTCCCACACGCCTCGCAATCTCGGGGAGGTCGAGCGCGACCTCTTCCTTCAGATGGTCAGGGGCAAAGAGCGCCGCGTCCGTTTCGAGAATCGCCGCCCTTGTGCTCCCATCCTTGAGGAGCGCGCTCAGGATTCGGTTGGCGTCGACGACGAGCCGCGTCAAGGGCACCGCCTTCGCTCACTTGACGAGACCGTGGCGCCTTGCCACCGCCGTGTCAATCGCGTCGGCGATCTCGTCCACATCCTTCAGCGTGAGGCGCGAGCGTGCAAGGAGGCGGTCCATCAAGTCGAGCGCCTTCAAACGCTCCTGAATCGTCTGCGTGACGACCGCGCTCCAATTCACATCGCGCCGCGCCTGCGCCCGTTCCTTCAGGGCTTCCGGCACCGTGAAGGTCATGTGGGCGGCACGGGCCCTCGGGGCTGTCGCCATCTCGTATCAGTATGTATCCATATGCACTGAAGGGTTTCGCGGTCGCCCGCGCCGACGAGACCTCATGACCCTCGCCGTCCGCCTCGAGCCCATCGGCCCCTCGTCCGCCATCAAGGTCCCCCGCAGCGCGCGGATCGAGGAGGTCAAGCACGAGGCCCTCGCGCCGCGCCCGCTTCCGCCTCGAGTGCCTTGCGGTGGAATTCCACGGACTCCCCCTACGAGCGGGTGCGCCTCCGTTGCCACCGCCCCCGAGGCGGGCCGGGCGCGCCACATCCATTTCGCATCCGGCCGTCCCGCGCGGCCCTCGGCCGCATCCTCCACACCCCCGGCCGGTGGGCCCCGGGGCGACTAGGGTCCCGCTGCCGCTTTCTTAAGCCGCCCCTCAAAGTACGGCGCGCTGCCCCAGTGGTGCATGTCGCAGATGTAGAGCCGCTTCCGGCTCGCGCAGTACGGGCACCAAATGTCCTCTGTCGTGTTCACGGGGCGGTGCTTCCCCCCATAGGCGTGCGCGGGCATCTCGACCTTCCCGATCCTTGAACGACGCGCCCTGAATAAACCGTTACGGTCGCCGTGCCCCCCGGCGCCCTCGCCTTCCCCCTCCCGTCGGCCCTCTTGAACGGGAGCTGATTCTCAACCCTGATCTTCGTATTCGAATCGAATTCCGATGGCCAACCCTTAAATCCCCTGGGCCCGCCTGAATGACTGAGTACGATGTGGCGCGGCTTCCCTCAGGCTTTTGCCGAAGAGCGCGCGCTGCGCCTCGCCTCTACCGAGGCGCCGGGCGCCCGCGCGGTCGTCCACGAGAGCCAGCTCTCGGGGATCGAGTGGAAGGTCCGCCTCTGGCTCTTCGATCCCCACTCGCGCGACCCCCGCGAAGCGGTCGCCCACGTCCGCGCCACGGACGGCGAGCCCCTCGGGTTCGAGACGCTCGCGTGACCGGGCCGCCCCCGCGCGCTCCGGGGCCATCCGGCC
>JBGPNV010000192.1:0-5172 GCA_041487695.1 Thermoplasmata archaeon
ATCACCAGGCGCGCGCCCGCCTCCGTCGACCCGGCGACCCAAACGGCGGCCACCTCGACCGTCGTATTGTTCAGGGGCGCGGTGAGGTTGAGGGCCGGCGGTACGAAGTCGCCGAGCGCGTAGAAGGACGCCCAGACATAGGAGCCCGACGAATTGGCCTGCTGCCACACCGTTAGGGCAAGGCCGCCTGGCAGGGGCGCGGCCTCGGGGTACTCCACGCTGCCCTCCATGGCGGTGGCAACCTCGCTCGAGGCGAGCCACCCTTGGCCAGCGATGTGCCGGGAGGCTCGGGGCAGTCCGGATGCGCCAAGCGGGTCCTCCCAAACCACGGTCGCGTTGCCGTCACCGGCAACGACGGCGGTCGGTGCGTCGGCGCTGTTGGCCGAGCCACCCAGCAGCTGCTCGCCCTCCCAACCAGTCGGCGGCGTGAAAAGGTCTGCGCAGGTGGTCCAACTCTGGGAGAAGTCCCATTGGGCCCACGCGAGCACAGCCTGGCCGGTTGCGCCAGCGGCCAGGTCGAATGCCTCGACCGTCCGGTTCCAGGCGCTCCGGCGCGTGGGCGACCCCCATGTCCCGTTGGCCGGCGCGTGCACGACCCACAGGCCGTGGGCCGACCCGTTGTTTGCCGTGTCGGCAAGGGTGGCCTCTCCGTCGTCGTCCATGGCAACGAGGGGATTGGAGAGCGCGTTGCCGGGCGAGAGCGAGACGAGGCGCGCGGCGCTCCACCCGGAGCCTGGCGAGTAGTGCGAGGTGTAGAGGTCCTCGTAGAATACCCAGGCGGCCGTGGCATTCCCGTTCGCGCTTATGGCGATCGCGGGGCTGCTCACGTGCCAGCTCGCGTTGAAGGCGAGGACGGTCGCGTTCTGCCAACCCGAACCGGGGACGTAGTGGGCGGCCCACAGCGCCAGGCGCGATGAGCCGTTTTCTTGGGCCCAGACGGCCCACGCCTCGCCGCCCTGGGCCGAGGCCATGCGCGCGTAGATCGAGGTCCCGAGGCCGGCGGGGTCGAGCGCCCGTTCCGAACCCCACCCGGCCGACTCGTTGTACGCCGCGCTCCAGATGTGGTAGTTCGTCCCGTCCGACTGTTGCCAAAGGGCTGTCGCGTTGCCCGACCCATCGCCGGCCACGCCGACGGGGTACGAATCGCCGCTCCTATTCTGCTCGAACTTGGCCGCCGCCGCCCAACCTGCGCTTGCACGGTACTCGACGGCCCACCCATCGTAGTAATTGCCCGACTTCTCCCGCCACCAGACCCAGAAGTCGGACGGCGATTCCAGTGCGAGGCGGGGCCGGGGGTCGCCCCCGGTGGGTCCGCTCACCAAGGCCTCCGGTTGCGCGAACTTGCCGTCGGGCGCTGCCGTAGGCGGCGACGAGGCGCCGGCGAAGGCAGAGGGTGCAAGCAGGATCGCAGAGACAAGCACGGCCATGCAAAGGGTACACGACCCGTATCGCACGAGGTACACCGCTCCATTGGCGCCGGGAGTTCCGGTGAGGAAGAGACGCGAACTCGCGGGGATATGTTTTGCGGTTGGGCGGAGGAATTTGGAAGAGCCAGACGCCTCTCGTGGCGGGGCGAGGCGCATAGCCGGAGAGCACGGTGCGCCGGCCGTGGGGCGGGATGGGAAAAGAAAGGAGTGGGGGCACTGGAATTTCAACCCATATCAACGGGCATCTTCTTCGCGCGGTTTTGTGCGCCGCCGCCTGCGGGGCCCTGAAAGGCCCTTGCCCGCGCCGGCCGCGGGCGGCGGAACCGCCCTTACGCTCCCACAGTATTGACAATCGGTTGATTTGCGGAGAGGGGCTCAAGGGGCCGGCGTCCTCGCCTCGCGGGGCGCAAGAGGCAGTGCATGCGCGCATCAAACCGTTCTCTCGAACTGGAAGGCCCGAGCGCTGATTGTACCGCGACAGTGTCCTCGAAGACGCCCGGGAGCGCAGCCACCCCGACCCCCCGAGTCGGTTTCCCGGGCGGGCGGATGCCCGTCGGTTCACAACTTGCCCCGATCCGGCGGGGTGCCAAACGCGGGTCGCGCGCGACAGGCGCAAGGCGTTTGGGGGCCACCTTCCTCGTCCTGTTGCTCTTGGCGCCGTCCCTGGCCTTGGCAGCCCCGACAACCGGGTCGATTTCGGAGGGCACCTGGAGCACGCCCGTTTTCCTCAGCCAGCAGTCAGCGGCCACGGCGGGCTACGAGCCATCCGTGGTGACCGATGCCGAGGGAAACGGGCTTGCCGTCTGGAGCGGGGGCTCGTCCAGCCAGCGCGACCTGTACTCGAGCCGGTACGAGGCGGACATCGGCTGGGACGGACCGGTGCAGGTCGACCGCCGGCCCGAGACCGTTTCCGGGGCGCGGCTGTCGATGAATGGGTCGGGCTCCGCCCTCCTTGTGTGGGAACAGGCCGGCGGCGTTGAGATGAGCCGGTTTGAGAAGGCGGGAGGCTGGCGCCTCCCCGTCAGAGTAACCGAAAACGGGCGGTGGCCCGACGTCGCACTTGCCAATGACGGCAGCGCGATCGTTGTGTGGGCCAACGCCACGGACGTTTTTGCCAACATGTCCGCCCCGGGAGGAAATTGGACGCAGTCCGTTGTTGTGTCCCGCGCCTCCCCCCAGGGCATTCGGCTTGCGTCGGCCGGCAATGGGGTCGGCGTGGTCGTGTCCTTTTTCAACGCGACGGGCAGCTACGCCAGGTCCCACTGGGCCACGGGCGGATGGAACACCCTGTTCAACCTAGGGCCGCCAAGCGCCCTGGGTGTCGGGATGGATGGGCAAGGGAACTACATCGTCGTCTGGCTCGAGAACTCGAGCCTTGTTGCGCGCCGCTACAATACCTCGGCCGGGTGGGAGGCCGCCGCAACGCTGAGGAATTTTTCGTACGGCGAAACGCCCCGCATGGCAACGCTCCGGATGTCCATGGCCCCGGACGGCAACGCCTCAGCTGTCCTCCAGTGGCGGGGCACTCGTGAGTATGTCTCGAGCTTCGTGTATACGAAGGGCTCCCTCTGGATTGCCAATACCCCGTCCTTCTGCGCTGTCGGCACGTACAGCCCCAACGATTTCTACGGGCCGGATGTGAGTATGGTCAGCGGAGGCGCGCTTACCGTCGTCTACATGTGCACGGCCAGGGATTCCGCGAACAACGACATCGGGGGAATCCAATCCTCGAGGTACAACACCTCGGCCGGATGGGCGGTGTCTTCCATTCCCTCCACCGGCGCCAGCTCTCCGTTTGCAAGCACCGGCATTGCCAGGGTAGCCATGAACGGGACGGGCAGGGCCTTGGCCGTGTGGGAGTGGCTCGTGCCAACGCTGCAATCCATCGGGGTCGGTGCGACCCGGTCGCTCCCCGTTGGGTGGCAGTCGCCGGCCACGCTATCAACCGCACCGCCAGGGGCGGCCAGCCCCAGGGTAGCCGTCGACGCCGAGGGGGGAGCCATCGCGATTTGGGGTTCAAACGGCCCCGACATCTTGGCAACGGCGCGCGCAGCGGGGCCGGGCTGGGGGAGGGTCGCGCCGTTGGACGGCGGCGCCGGGTGGGCACGGGAGGCGGAGATTGCGATGGACGCCCAAGGCAACGCGGTGGCTGCGTGGATCCAGCGGACCAAGGGCGGCGAGGACCTGTTTGCCAATCGGTACGACAAGGACACGGGATGGGGTGCCCCATCCCTGCTCGAGTCCGCGTCGGGGACCGCCGCGGAGCCCTCTGTGGCCGTAGATGGTCGCGGGAACGCTTTCGTCGCCTGGACGCAGGCCGCTGGCGGCTACTCCAGCATATGGAGCAACCGGTATTCTGCGGGGCAGGGTTGGGGCCTTCCCACGCTCTTGGAGCAGGACAACGCGACCAACGCAGGCGATCCCGCGGTGTTTGCCAATGCCTCGGGAAGCGCCGTGGCAACGTGGATTCAGGACGCGGCGGTTTTCGCCGCTTCCTATGACCCGGGCTCCGGCTGGAGCGGCGCAACCGGGATCAGCCCGCAAGGCGTGCCGTGTCAGAACCCCACCGTATCGATGGGGGCGGAGGGGCCGGCGACGGCCGCCTGGCAGGCGTCGGCCAACGGGACGTGGGAAGTCCACGCAAGCCAGTTCACCGCCCCTTCCGGATGGAGCGCCGAGGTGCGGGTGAGCGAGGGGGAGGGCACGGTCGCTGACCTTACGAGTGCGTCCGACCCGGCAGGCAACGCCATGGCCGTCTGGACCCAATGGGACGGCACCTTTCAGAGCGTGATGGCCGCGTACCTCGGGCCGTCGGCGGTTTGGGGCAGCCCCTCCGCGATGGATGCTGGCCCCGGCGATGCCGCTGGGCCTCGTGTGGCTGCGGGGGGTGCGGGGCAGTTTGTCGCCGTTTGGACCCAGTCGGATGGACTGGAGACGCGCGCCTGGTCAAACCGGTTCGAGGCGGGCGGTGGGTGGTCCCAAGCCGAGCGCACGGACGGGGCGGACCGGCGCTTTGCGGTGCCTGACGTTGCCGGGAGTCCTTCGGGGAACTTCACGGTGGTATGGCAGGTCGCCTCGAGTGCCGGCTTTGGGGTCTGGTCCACCGCATTTACGCCAAGCACCGCGGCAACGGCAGGCGCGCAAAGGGATGCGGCGCTTGCGGCGCAAGTGGCCGCGCTCAACGCGTCGCTTGCCCAAGACCTGGCGGCGCTCAATGCCTCGCTTGCCGCGCAACTTGGGGCGCTCAGCGCCACGCTATCGAAGGCGATCTCCGATGCTGCGGCCGCGCAGCGTGCGGCCCTTGACGCGCTCTATGCGGACCTGAATTCGACGGACGGCGAGCTCCGCGCGGCAACCGAGGCGCTTCGCCTTTCGCTTTCCCGCACGGACGGCAATGTCACGCAAGCGCTGGGGCAACTTGGCGCCCTCCAGGCGCGCCTCGACGCCCTTCCGGGGAACTCGAACCTCTCACGCGCGGACGTCGACGCAATGATCGGCGCGCTGGACGCCGAGGTTGTTGCCGCCCGAGGGCAGCTCAACAGCACCACGGCGGGACTCGATGCAAGCGCAAGCGCCGAGCGGGCAAGGGTCGATGCGGCGCTGGATTCCCTCGAGGCGTCGCTGAATGGGACGCGGGCGTCGCTCGCCACGGCCGACGCGAACCTGACAGCCGCGGTGGATCGGCTGGAAGGAGAAGGTGCCCCGCCGGGCACGGGGGGAAACGGCACGACGGCGGACCTTGCCG
>JBGPNV010000193.1:0-5133 GCA_041487695.1 Thermoplasmata archaeon
GCCGGCCGGGTGCGGCTCGCCAATCGTGGCGTTGAGGAAGCCCACGCTCGCGCCGGCAACGGAGATGAGGACAATCGGCGGGCGGATGATGAGCGCCCAGTCCCTGAGCGACCCCATAGCCCTCGCAGGCCCCTTGCGCCTAGAAAAACGCGTCGAGGCTGCGTTGGTCCTTTTCGGAGGCGACCTCCGCGACCTTTTCGAGGGCGCCTTCGACACGCTGGCGGCTGAACTCGTGCTTCTCGACGAAAATCTCGAGGAGCTTCTCTCGGTCGGGCGCCTTCCACTTGAGCGCCTCGACCGGCTTGGAGGGCGGGTTGAGGAAGAACTCGCGGATCTCGCTCGCGCGGGACGGGACCTCCAGTCCCTTCGCCACGCAAGCCTCCTCGAGCCGGTGGTGCTCGCGGATGAGCTTCAGGGCTTTCTTGGGGCCATAGCCCCGCAATCCTTCGTTGAAGTCCGTGCCGATGAGGATCCCCACGTCGATAAGCTGGACGCGCGTAAGCTGGAGCGCCTGCAGGTTCTCCTCGAGTTCGATGACCTCCGGCACGACGGTCACGTACGCGTCGCGCCCGGGCAATTTGCGCCGCCCGGAGACCGCCAGGTTCCGGACGAGCGAAGGGGCCCCAAAGAGCAGGGAATCGAAGTCCTGCGAGCCCACCTTTTGTGCGGCCCCCTTCTGCACCATGAAAGCCGCCTGGGCCTCGCCCTCGGAGGGCGCCTGGACGACGGGGATGCCAAGCGCGGCGAGGACCTCCTTGGATTCCTCGACCATCGGCTGGTCGAGCCTCGAGGTTTGCTGGGCCTTGCTGCGGGCGGCTTCCAGGTCGCCCCGCGCAAGCGCCTCGCGGTACTCGCGCTCCGCTTGCTCCCTGCGGGCGCGCCGCTCTTCGATCGTCTTGATCTTCAGTTGGGGGGGCTCCCCGTCAAAAACATAGGCCGGGCGGATCCCGGCCTCCAGGAAATTCGTGTTCCTGTAGAGCAGCCCCGAGAGGTGCGAGGTCACGCGGCCCTGGCTGTCCTTGAGCGGCGTGCCGTCGGGTCCGCGGATGATCGCAAGGAACTGGTAGAGCGTGTTGAACGCGTCGACGGCGACGGCGTCGCCCTTGAAGTCGGCAAGCTCCTTGGGGTGCAAGGTGAGGATGTCGGACAGGTCGACGCCCATAACAGCTCGCCTTGATCAAGGGGAATTTTTGGTGGGACCCCGTTCCGCGAAGGATTCGTCTCGATGTCGAGTCTCTTGGGCGCGACGAAGTCGCGCGAGAACCGCCTTAAGCAGGATCATCGTGTCGCGGGAAGGCCGCTCACGCGCATGCAGCATTATTTCCACCAGCATCGACAACAAGAATCGCTTGGCGTCGCGATCATCGATGTCGGCGACCAGCGAACCGCGCTGAAGTTCCGCCAAGGCGCCATCAAAATGACGCCACTGGATCGGCTCCCCTTGGTAAATGAAATCGCCAATCTCATGCTCCAGCGATAGCAGGGAGGGCCAACTTCGACCTTCGCCGTCTCCTGGCTTGCCCCTCCCGAATTGCTTTTGCGGTGCGCGCGAAGTCCGCTCGGAGTTCCCTTCTCGCGGGAAACCGCGCAGCCGCAATGAGCCGTCCGCATTCCGAAAGAGAAGTTCGGCCGCCTCCAACCAAGAGATCAGATAGGCTGCATAGAGGTCAGCCGTGCTTGCCGACTCCACATTGGTGAACCAAACAGTAATCATGTGCTGAAGGGTTTCCTTCGAGAACGTATCTGGCATCGCTCGGAGGTTTCCTCGCAGGCGCTCCCACTCGGAAAGGTGCGTCAACGCGTGCTGCACGAGGGGCGCGTGGTTTTGGGAATGCAAAGAATCCCGAAATCGATTCCCGAAGTCCGTCAAACTCCCTTCGGCCGTAACCAGACCCATCTTCAAAGAAAGCCGATGAACCATTCTTTGGTATTGCGGGTACGCCGATGGGTCGGCGGCCCCTTTTTCGGCCGTCTTGACCTGGAGGCCCCGCAACACGCTCGCGTAGGGGACAATGAGGGGGAAAGCGCCCTCCGAACCGAAGCGTCTCCGCGCGAGGACTGGATCCGCCGGATTTATCTGATCCTCATGCACGACGTTGGGGCGTCCGGCAAGTTCGGCGGAGGACTTATCATCACGGGCCGCCGTGTTATATCGCCTCGCTGTGGTGTTGAGAGGTGTCGCAACCACCGGTGCCCCCCGTCTATCGACCTGCCAGGGCGACTATAAGGGCGCATCGCGAGCACGCAAGCCAGGGATCCAGCTTGCGCAACGGCCCCTGCGTGTCTTGCCGGGGTGGTCGCGATCCTTTCTCAACAATTGAGACAATTTCATTGTAGCTTTTAAGCGTTTTGGTACGCTTTTTTGATCATTTGGGCCAGCCAGGTGCATGGCGGCAACGGGCGGCATGCAAGACACCCAGGCCCGCCTTGCTCAGCGCGTCCACTTGTAGCTCTCGACGGGGAAGACCACGCTTGTCGCCGTGTGCGAATGCTCGGAAAACTGCACGACAAACTCCGCGGCGGTGCCCTCGTCGGGCGCTTCGAAGATCACGAGGGCGTCCTGCTCGCCAAAGACGCCCATGAACTCGCGGATCTTGACGCCTTGCGGGACCTTGGGGTTCTTGTAGACGCGGATCGCGGCCTCGTACTTGCCGGGCAGGAAGCGCAGGGTCGTTAGGAACAGCACTGCGGCACCGACATCTTGCAAAGGTCCTGGCCGTATAAGGGGATTTGCCTCCAGGCGCCTGTCGCTCGGGCTCACTTCACAATCAGCACCTTGCGCCGCGCCGCCTGCGCGACTCGCTCCGCGACCGAACCGAGCGCGAAGGGGCCGATCTTCGATACGCCGCGGTGCCCAAGGATGATGATGTCGGCGTCCAGCGTCTCGGAGGCCTTGAGGATCTGGCCGGCCACGTCGCCCTTGAGGAGCAGCGCGGCGGCCTGCCGAGACTCGCGCTTCACGAGGGCCACCGCCGCGTTCATCCGCTCGAGCATCTCGGCCTCGCTCACCCCGCTGCCTCCGAACCGCGTGAACTTCTCTTCGTCGGGCCTCACCCACACGAGCACAATGAGGTCGCGCACGGTCACGAGTTCGATTGTCCGGCGGAGCGCTTTCTTGGCGCTATCCGAATCGTCGTACGCGAGCAGGTAGGTGGGCAACCCGCAGAGATGGGGGCGCCCGCGAGAAAACCCTTGCGGGCGGGAAGCGCAGGGAGCGGTCAATCCGGGGCGGGAGGCGCCTCCGCGGGGCCCCCGCGGCGGTGCTCCCGCCACTTCTGGACTTCATGCAAAAGCCGCGCGCGTCGCTGGCTCTTGATGTTGACATAGGCAAAGACCCCGAGCAGCGGCGTGAGCCCAAGGAGAGCCGTCGCGAGGACCGCGTTGACCGGGAGGGGTCCAAGCACGGAGCCGAGGGCCCAAACGAGCCCCGGGATGAGCGCGGCCGGGGCCAAAATGCCGGCGACCGTTACGGGGAAGGGCAGGAGAGGGCGCGCGGCCTCGACCAACATGGATTCTGCCTTCTCCTGCGTAAGGGCGGGGGGCTTGAGGACAAGCGGGCGCGCGGCCCTCGCGCACGCTTCGCGCACCGCCGCGAGCGCCGCATGGTAGGGTTCCGTCCCGTGCCGGCGCAGGTTGAGCACCGTGGGCGTGAACTGCACGATGACGCGCTCCCCCGAGGTCGCCTCGACCGCGAGGCCGGCGTGCTTCGCGGTCCCCTCGGCCGACGCGAAGGGCGAGAGCCGCATGCCGATGTCCTCGTAGTACGTGGGGTACAGGTTGTCGACCTTCTCAAGCGGGAAGCTCGTCCGCGCGCCGAGCGCGCGGCAGGCCCGTGCGCGCGGCACATCGATCCCGCCGAGCGAGACCCGCAGGGGCGAGGGGGCCGCCATGAAGGCAAAGACGATCAGCAAGCCAAGGGGCAAAAGTGCAACGGTGGCCTCGTCAAGCCGCCCGGCCACGGCCCGCTCGCCCGCCGCGATCGGCGTGACAAGCGCGAGGAGGAAAAGGAGCGCCACCGTCATGGGTCCCAGCCTTGCCGGTTGGTATTCGAAAAGCACTTCGCCCTTGTCGAAGTCGCCGGTGGGTCGGCGATCTTGGCTCATGGCCTCGCCTCCACGTCCGTCGCCCTCGGGCCCTCGACCTCACCGCCCTTTTATGAAGCCGCCCTGCGATCGAGCGCAAGGAATCCTCGTGGGCGAGCCTTTGAGCCCCAACGGGCTCACGTTTTTCGAGGTCTCCAAGTCCTTCGGGCGCTTCGAGGCGCTGCACGCATTCTCCCTGCGGGTCTTCCGCGGGGAGGTCGTCACGCTCTTCGGCCCCAACGGAGCGGGCAAGACGACGCTCCTCCGGATCGCCGCCGGCCTCTCGGCGCCCTCGCGAGGGCGCGTCCTTGTCGACGGCATCGACAGCTCGGCCTGCCCGCGCGACGCGAAGCGTCGCATGGGCTTTGCCGGCGACCGGCCCCTCGTCTACGGCGAACTCACCGCCCTTGAGAACCTGGAATTTGCCGCCCGCCTCTACGGCCTTGCGCCGGCCGAGGCGAAGCGGGCCGCGGAGGACGGGCTGAAGGCCCAGGGCCTCTCGCACAGGGCCGCCGACCCCGCGGGGACGCTATCCCACGGCATGGCCCAAGGCCTCTCGCTCGCCCGCGCGACGGTCCACGGCCCCACGGCCCTCCTCCTCGACGAGCCCTTCGAGGGGCTCGACGCGCGCCGCACCGCGAGGCTCCTCGAGTTCTTGCGGGGGGGCGCGGGCCACGCCGGCCGGGCCGTCTTTCTCTCGACCCACCAAGTCGACCTCGGCCTTGCCGCCTGCGACCGCGCGGCGCTCCTCGACCGCGGCCGCCTCGTGAAAGTCGCCGACCGCAGGGCCTTCGAAGGTGGCGCGTTGTCGCGGGAACTCACGGCGCTTGGAGGTGAGGACGCTGGCCCCTAACGCGGCCTTCGAGGTCGCCCGCAAGGACCTCCTTGCCGAAGCGCGTGCGCCCGACACGCTCTCCCTTGCGGTCCTTGTGGGCGCGCTCGTACTCTTGCTCTTCCGCGTGGCGGCCGAGGGCACGCCGCTGCCCGTGGGCACCGCTCTCTGGGTCGCGCTCCTCTTTGCCGCCACCGCCGGGCTCTCGCGCACGTTCCA
>JBGPNV010000194.1:0-5098 GCA_041487695.1 Thermoplasmata archaeon
GCGAGAGTGCAGGATTCGTGTGGGGAAAAGGAGCCGGTGCTGACCTCCGAAGGCGGCCTGCTGTTTGGGTCGGTGCCGCGGCGCCCCTCGCGCTCGCGCTCGTGCTCCTTGCAGGCGCCACCCCCTCGCAGGCCGTGAGCCTCCAAGCGCGCACGCAGGTGGCCGATACGGATTTTCTGGTGGCCGGCGGTCCACGCGACCTCCTGCCAAGCTCCATGGCGCTCGGGCGCTTCAACGACGACAACCGCAGCGACCTCGCGGTCTGCTCCGTCCTCAACAACACGTGCTGGCTCTACTACGGCACGGATGCGGTCGGCGGCGGGCGGTCCCTCGGCCCTCCCGACATAATCTTCGTGGGGACGTACGGCGACTTCGGCGCCTCGGTCGCGTTTGTGGGCGACCTCAACGGGGACGGCCTCGAGGAGCTGGCGGTGGGTGCGCCGAACGGGACGGGTGTCGGCGGCGTCCTCTCGGGCGGCAGCCTGTGGATCTTCTTCGGCCGTCCGGGCTCCTTCCGCGGCCAGGTCGGCTACTACGACGCGAACACCACGGTCTTCGGCAGCGACGCCGGCGACCGGCTCGGTGAAGCCGTGGCCCCGGCCGGCGACGTCGACCGGGATGGGTACGGGGACTTCTGGGTCGGCGCGCCCGGGCGCTCCGAGGGTGCCGCCGGCGCGGGCGCCGTGTTCCTGTTCCGCGGCGGCGCCTCGTGGCCCACGGAACTCAATGACAGCGCCGCGGCCGAGCGCCTCCTCGGCGCCGCGCAGGGGGGCGCCTTCGGCCGCCTGCTTCTCGGACGCGTGGACCTCAACAACGACACGCGCTTCGACCTCCTCGCGAGTTCGACCAAGTACCCGGACCGTTCGGGCACGGCCGTCGGCGCCGCCTTCGCCTTCCTCGCGCCCTTCGGCCTTGCCGGTGAGTCGAAGAACACCACCCGCGCGAACGTGACCTTCTGGGGCAACACGCTCGTCCCCACGCTCGGCGCCTCGCTCGGCTTTGCCCCCGACTTCCTCCTCGAGGGTGGGCGCAACGTGTTCATCGGCGCGCCCGTCTATTCGAACAACACTTCGACTGGCGGCTCCGTGTACATCTACCGTGGTCTCGATTGGACGTGCTGCCAACAGCTCAACACCTGGGATGCGGCGGGGCTCGTCTACACGGTCGAGCCGGGCGACCAAGCGGGGTCCTCGATTGCCGCAGGCGGCGATATCGACCACGACGGACGGCCCGACCTGCTCGTGGGCGCGCCGAACAGCGACGTTGGCTCTGTCCCGGATGCCGGGCGGGTCTACATTCTCTACGGGAAGGACGTATCGCGCCAGCCGGTGCTCCTCGACAACCGGACGGAGGCGATCGAGGGCCGCGCGAACTTCACGCTCCTTGGCAACATCGTGGTCCTCGGGGACTTCACCGGCGACAGTTGGGCCGACCTCGTCCTCGGCGCACCCGGGGACCCGGTGAAGCACCCCGAAGGAGGCGCCGCCTACGGCTTTATCGGCAGGCCCCGCAACCGGCCGCCCCAGGCCACGGTCAAGGTGACAGGCAACTACACGGAGGGCGAGTTCATGGCGTTCAAGGCGGTGCTCTTCGACCCGGATGACGACCACCTCACTTTCTGGTGGACGATCAAGGACGCTTCGCCGTTCCTCAACCAGACGACGGTCACCCTGCTCTTCCCCGACCAGGCCCTGGTCGAGATCACGCTCACGGTCTCGGACGGCACGCTCGTGAACCGCACAACGATCCAGTTCCGGATCAACAACTCGGCGCCGGAGTGCGAGCTCCGTACCCTTGGCGAAGTGATCGAGGGCCAGCCCGCGCAGGTGCTCCTAAACGTTACGGACAAAGGATTCTACGACCGGCTTGACTTCACTTGGGCGGGCCCCCCGGGCATGCTCCATACGAACCTCTCCGCGACCTACCGGCCGGCCCGGGGTGGCAACTTTACTGTGAATGTGACCGTGAGGGACGGGGACGGAGGCGTCGGGTCCTGCGAACGCCTGGTCCTCATCACAAATGTCCCGCCGTCCGTTTCGCTCATCGGCCCCAACCTGCTTTACGAGGGCGACACGGCGCTCTTCACCGCGACCATTCAGGACCCGGGCGCCGACGACCAATTCGACTTCGCCTGGCGGGGCCCGGAGACCTTGAGCTTCGAACCTTCCATGGTCTTCGAAGCGACCCACCCAGGCCGGTTTGACATCGGGCTCGCGGTGAGCGACCTCGACGGGGGCGTGACCTTCACAAACGTCTCGGTCCAGGTCGTCGACCTTCCGCCCGACGGCACGCTCCTGCCGCCCGGCACCGTCATGGAAGGCGACGGCGTGAACCTCACGGTCAAACAGTACACGGGCTTCGCCTACGACCCCCTCACCGTCTCGTGGTTCGTCTGCCTGCAGGGCTACGCGGAGGGGCTCGTCTTCAGGATCCCGCGGGCGCCGGCCGGCGAGTACTGCGTGGATGTGCTCGTCTTTGACGACGACGGCTCCTCGACCTCCCAGTCCCTCACACTATCCGTGGAGAACCGCGCGCCGGTCGCGAGCCTTAGGCCCCTCCAAAGCCAGCCGTACCTCGAGGGCCAGTCACTCGCGTATGAAGCGGTCCTCGGTCCCTGGGAAACCACGCCCGTGGCCTCGATCGAGTTCTTGTGGTTCCTCGACGGCGTCTTCCAGAGCGACGGCAGGCGCATCGACTTCTCGGCGCCCGCGGGGAGCCACGCGCTGCGGCTGAAGGCCACGGACGCGGATGGAGGCGTAAGCTCGTTGAACATCTCAGTCACCGTCGAGAACCTGCCGCCCGTCGTGAGCGTCTTGGGGCCCGAGGCGCTCGCCCCCGGGGCGCTCGGCACCTGGCACGCCGAGGCGCGCGACGCCTCGGGCAAGCCGGTCCGCCTCATGTGGGATGTCGACGGCGTGCAGATGGCCGCGGGCGCGGATTTCGAGTGGACGACCAAGGCGTCGGGCACGCACGTGGTCCGGGTGACGGCCGACGACGGCGCCGGGGGCATCACGGTGGCCCAGGTCCACGTCACGGTGACTGCGCCCGCGTCGATCGGCGCGGGGATCGACCTACGGTGGATCGCCATCGTGCTCGGCGCGGCGGCCGCCTTCGCAGCGGGGCTTTTGCTCGGCGGCCAAATCGTTTCCCGGCTGCGGGACCGCCGCGGCGGGGACTAAGACGCAGGGGCTACCGCTTGCGGACAGGAACCTCGATCTTGGCCGTAAGCTCGGTCGCCCCGCGGGTCCGTTTGGGCTTCCTCGTGTAGACCTCGAACGGCGCCCCGGCCGCGATGTACCCGTGGTCTTTGATCCACGACTCCACCTCCGCGTAGGCCCCCGCCAGCCCCGCGGTCGGGCCGTGGAACTTGAGCGTTGCCACGTCCCCTTCGGGCAGCGTCTTTACGCGGATGTCGCCTTCGGGCGAAGCCTCGCCCCGCACCGGCAGCGCGACTTCGCTACGCAACTCGGACTCGGGCACCGTGGCGGGGTTGTCGGGGTAAATGCCCATGGGGTGCATCGCGGGCCGGAGCTTATGCGCCTTGGCGAATCCGTAAAGCCTGCCGAGGTCTGCCTCCCAGGGGATGGAAGAGAAGCTCCCCCGGTGCTCGATATAGGCCACCTGCGTCGGTTTTGTGTGCGCCACCTTGACTCTCGTAATGAGGTCGCCAAGAGAAGGTATTCGGAGCCGGGCCGATGAAACGGCCGTCCCGACTGTAACGACCCATGCGGCGCCCCCCCGGGGCCGTTTCACCACCTCCCCCTGAGAGGCTCAAAGGGATTCCCACCGTTTTGCCCACGAGGTAGGGGTCCTTGAGCCGAACCATGGCGACCCATAGGGAAACGCGCGAGGAACTCGCCGCGCGCTTTGCGGGCCTACGGCGCACGCTGCGTGAGGGCGAGGGCGCCGCCTTCGACCGCCTGCTCGCCCGCGGCGCCACCCGGGCCGCGGTCGCGGCCTTGGGAGGATCGCTCGACCCCGGCCACGTGTTCTTCCTCTGCGCGCTCCTCGACCAGGAGCTCACAATCATGAGGCTCGAGAAGGGCCTTGACGAGCTGGCGAGGGCGGTGCTTGGACGACCGGCCGGCACGGGCGGAACGCTCGACGCGTTTCGGGGCGCGGAGCGGGCGCGAGCCTGAGGCCGACTGCGGGGGGCGAGAAAGTAGATGTCGGGAAGGCGACCTGAGGATTCGTCGAGGCCATGAGCGGCGGCACGATCCATCTGGGCTGCAGCGGCTGGTCCTACGACGACTGGAAGGGGATCTTCTACCCCGCAAACGTCCGATCGATGCTCCAAGAGTACGTGAAGGTCTTCGAGACGGCGGAGGTCAACGCCTCGTTCTACCGGCTGCCGGACGCCGGCACGGTCAAGGGGTGGGCGCGCTACACGCCCGCGGGCTTCACGCTCTCCGCGAAGGTCCCGCAGACGGTCACGCACACGAAGAAGCTGCGGGACGCGGGCGCCGAACTCAAGGCATTCGTCGAGCGGATGGAGCCCGTAAGGGCGGCGGGCAAACTCGGGCCCCTCCTCCTCCAGCTTCCACCGTCCCTGCACTTCGAGAGGACCATGGTCCAAGACTTGCTTGCAGACCTGCCCAAAGGGTACGCGTTTGCCCTCGAGCCGCGCGAACCTTCGTGGCTCGCGCCCGAGGCGGTCAAGGCGCTCGCCGACGGGAACGTCTGCCTTGTCTCCGTCGACGAGCCGCTTCTGCCCCCGGAGGTCCACCTCACGGCGGACTTCGCCTACTTCCGGTGGCACGGCCATGGCAAGCGCCCCTGGTACAACTACGACTACTCACAGGCGGAACTCCAGCCTTGGGTGCCGCGGATCCACCAGGCGCTGGAGGGCGTGACGAACGTATTCGGCTACTTCAACAACCACTACCACGGCTTCGGCCCCAAGAACGCCCTGCAAATGACCGGGCTCGTCCAGCCGCTCACAAGCGAGCAGGAAGAGAAGCTCGCGACGCTCGAAGGCGGCGGCGAGGGCGGCAAGCCCCGCCAAACCCTCGACGCCTTCGTCCCGGGCGAGGGACCCGCGGCCCGCGAAATCGAGCTTCTCATGAGCCGCCTCACGGATGGGGGGCGCATCGACCGC
>JBGPNV010000195.1:0-5082 GCA_041487695.1 Thermoplasmata archaeon
CAGGGCAAGCGCGAAGAAGCCTCCCGTAAGGAGCGCCTCGGTGAGCACGGCGAAGTCAACCATGTCCGGCCAGATAAGTCGACCGGGCGGCCCTATCGGAAACGAGAATCTTCTCGCCCCGCGTCGCTAGAATTCCTTGACAGGCTTCCTGCCGGCAAAGCCGCCCTGCAGGGTGTGCCAGAAGCCGACTTCGCGCTCGCCGCGGCGCCCGCAGAGGTAGACGACCTCGGCGCCGCGCCGGGCATAAAAATCGATGAGGCCTGTGTGGACGTCCTTCACATCGATCCCGTCGGCGCGCACCGCGCTCAGGATCTCGCCGACCGCCGACTCCTCAGCGGTGAGTTTGCCCTTGTACTCGAGGTACGCGCCGTGTTCGGGGCAGGCGTCGTCGAGGAGCTTGGCGCCCCAGACGATTTCGAGGTCGTTCACCTGGTCATTGAGTTCTTGGGCAAGCCCCATCCGGCGCGCGACCTCCGCGAAGCGCTTCTCGAGGTCGGGGACCTTCAGGTTGGCCTCCGCGAGCGTGTAGAACCGGTGGGCGGGCTGGATGGTGTCCCCTCCGTCAGAGCGTGACGCGGATCTCTTGCCCAACAACCTCGACCTTGTAGACGTCCAATTTTGCGAGGGGATTCAGCGTCGCCTTGCCCGTCTTGAGGTCGTATTGCCAGCCGTGCCACGGGCAGGTGAGGGTGCCCTCGGCCGTGTCAACCTCGCCTTCGCCGACGGGCCCGCCGCGGTGACGGCAAAGGTTCGAGAACGCGAGGTAGGCGCCGCCTGCAAGGACCAAGGCCACGGGAGTCGCGCCGGCGCGGACGACCTTCGCGCGCCCCTCCACGAGGTCGCCGACGCGTGCGACGGTGAATGTCCCTGCCATGGGCCCAGCGAGGCAGCGGTGCGCCCAAAAACCTTTGGGGGGGTCATCCAAGGCCAACGCGCGCGGGCCCACATGCGGAGGGTAGCGACAGTAGGTTCCCAAGGATTGTCGCGCGGCGAGTCGAATACCCTTCAGGGGAGAGAGTGGCCGGAACTGCACGCACGTTTGCCCCAAGCCGGCCAGGCCCGTTTGATCTGATCGCGGCCGCCGCCCAGGCGGAGGTGGCCGAACTCGAGATTGCCGAGGCGCGCTACATCAAGGCGCTTGGCGGAAAAGTGCAGGAGCACGCCGAGGGGCTCCTCGCCTCACACCCGACGCTCCTCCACCCGACCTACAACACGGTGCTGAACCTCTGCTCGACCGAAGAGACCTTTGGCGACTTCCTCTCGTCCATCGAGGCGCACTTCCTCGACGCTGGCGCGCCATTCTCCGTCCTCACGAGCCCCGCGAGCCTGCCGCCCGATCTGGTTGAGCGGCTCGAGGCGCGTGGGTACTTCCGGATGTCGCAGAAGCTCTGGCTCGAGGTGATGGAGACCGTGCCGCCCCGCCCGGAGGACCCGGCAGTCGAGGCGAAGGTGACGACCGACATCGACACCTGGGCTGCCACGGTCGCCGAAGGTGTGGGCCTCACCGCCTTCACGCCCTTTGTGCGCGACCTCGCCAAGGCGACCTGCGCCGTGCCCTCGCACCGCCTGATTCTCGCCACGTACAAGGGCAGGCCCGTGGGCGGCTGTGAGGTGGCCGTCGACAATTCCATGGCGATGCTCCGCCACTTGAGCGTGATCGAGCCATTCCGTCACAAGGGCATCGCACTCTCCATGCTCGGGGAGGCCTACGAGCTCCTCAATGACCTCAAGGTCGTCCGGCTTGTCACGCGCGTGTTCCAAGGCTCGGGGGCCGAACGGGTCCTCGAGCGCTACGGTTTCGTCGCGGGCCACTTGTCCGAGGAGTACGTGCGGGAGATGCCGCCCTTCTTCATGGACTGAAGGGGCGGGCCGGTCGAAGACCTTAAGCCCCGGCGCCGCCACGCCAAAGGCGGCGCCCTGCGGCGCCAGGCTGCGTGCGGAGGTGGGACTCGACGGGCCGCTTGGCGCCTTTGCCGAGGCAGCACTTTCCAAGACGTTCGAGGTCGACCGCGCGGAGGTGGCCTACCACAAGGCGCTCGGCGCGCGGGTGGAAGAGCCCTCCGGCGCCACCTGCGTGGTGAACCCGGCGCTGCCGCACCCAGCCTTCAACGCGGCCTTGTCGCTCGACGCTGAGGCGCAGGACCCCACGGAATTTGTCCACCGCGTCGAGCTTGTCTTCGCAGGCGACGGGGTCCCCTTCGAGTTTGTCGCAACACCGGTCATGCGCCCGTGGGACCTTGGCCCCGCGATCCTCGCCCGCGGGTACGACGCGATTTCGTCGCGGACCTGGACGGAGCTTATGGTCGACCCCCCGTCCGAGCCGGACGACCCGAGGCTGCGCGTCGTTGAAGCGAACGACACCGCGGCGTGGGCGGAGGTCGTGGCCAAGGGGCTCGAGGCGCCCCACGCCTTCGACCTGCTCTGCAGGCTCGGGGACCTCTCGGAGCGCGCGGAAGGCCACCGGCTCTTTGTCGCGACGTACATGGGCGAGCTCGCGGGCGGCGTCGAGGTATCGTGCGACGAGGGAGTTGCCTTTGTCCGGCGATTGGCGGTCAAGCGCCGCTTCCGGATGCGCGATGTCGCGCGGGCGCTCCTCCACTTCGGCTGCGAGGCGGCCTACGCGGACGGGGGCTTCCGCATCCTTGCCCGGGCGCTTGACGGGACGGGCGCCCAGCGTTTGCTCGAATCCTTCGGGTTCGTGGGGATGCAGATCTCGTGGGAGCTTGCGCTTGCAAGGCCGGCGTTTGTCTTCGACTGACGGCGCGGAGGCGCCCCGCGGCTGGCGCGCCCCCCAAGGTCAGGGTGTTCGAGTGAAGATAGAAATGGACGCACGTCCAGCCTGCGCTCATGTCGGCTCCGCCAGGGGAAGGGCGGAAGCCCGAGGTCCCGGCTTGGCCTGAACCCGCGCGTGCCAAAGGCGGAGCCCGGGCGTGGCTCGTACGCCTCTCGCCCTGGGGACCCCCCCTTCGCCCCGAGGAATTCCCCAAGAAGCGCCGCCGAGTCCCCGCGCTCGCGGGCGTGCTTGCGGCCACGGTCGCGCTCCTCGTGGCGCTTGTCCTTCGCTTCCAGGGGGCGGGGCTCTTCGTCCCGGAAGCCGCCGTGGACTTCGCCGTGGCCCGCATCCCTGGGTCCTTCGAATCGGCGGCCATCTCGCTCATGGGTGGCGGCGCAAAGGTATTCGGCCTCGCGGTCGCAATCCTCGGCTTCCTGGCGGCGCACGCGTTCTTCGCACTCTACTACCCCCGCGTGGAGCGGATCCTGTGGCAGCGGTGGGTCGCCGTCTCGGTGTTCAGCGCCGTCCCGGCGCTTGCCACCCTCCTCATCGTTTTGCCCCTTTTCGGCAAGGGGCTTGCCGGAAGCGACGACGCGGCCGGCGCACCAGGCGCGCTGCTCGGCGTCGTGGCAAGCTCGCTCGCCTTCGGACTCGTCCTCGACGCGGCGCAGCGCGAGTTCTCGCGGACGCACCCCGAAGGAATCGACATCACGCGCCGCACGGCAATCCGTGCGGCCGCCGTGGTGCTCATCGCGGCGGCGCTTGGCGCGGTGCTCATCGGCGGCGTCGTCACGCGGGTCGGCAGGCTTGCCTTCGGCTCGGCCGCGGACCTCAAGGCCAACGAGGTTACGCCGAACGGCGCCTTCTACAAGGTGAGCAAGAACCTCACGGACCCCGCGGTCGACCCCTCTTCGTGGCGCCTCGAGGTCGGCGGACTCGTCGACCAACCGCTCTCGCTAACGAGCAACCAGCTTCTCGCGCGGACCCTCACGGAGGAAGTCGTGACTCTCGAGTGCGTGAGCAACGAGGTCGGGGGGAACCTGATCAGCAACGCACGGTGGCAGGGCGTGCCGCTCGCCCAACTTCTCGCCGACGCCGGCGTGCATGCCGCGGCGACCTGGGTCGTGTTCGAGTGTGCCGACGGATACGACGTGGGCGTCCCGCTCCTTCGCGCGCAGGGGCCGGGCGCGATGCTCGCGCTGCACATGAATGGCGAGAGGCTGCCTCGCGAACACGGTTTCCCCGCGCGGGTGCTCGTCCCCGGGCTCTACGGCATGATGAACGCGAAATGGGTGCGGCAAATCCGCCTGGTCGACCAGCCCTTCCAAGGCTATTGGCAGCGGAAGGGCTGGACGAACGAGGGGGCGATCCGGCTCACCGCAATCCTTGCGGTCGCGCCCGCCTCCGCGGTGAAGGGCCGGGCCGTCGAGATCGGCGGAGTCGCCTTTGCAGGGGAGCGGAGGATCGTGAGGGTCGAGGTAACGGAAGACGGCGGGGCGACGTGGGCGCAGGCGTCCCTCCAACAGCCTCTTTCTCCGTTTGCTTGGACGCTTTGGACGTACGACTGGACGCCCGCGGCGGAGGGGATTCGGCGCCTGGAGGTCCGGGCCGTCGAGGAGGGCGGCGCGAGCGGGATCGAGCAGACCCGCGCGCGCGCTTCGCCCTACCCTTC
The DNA here is from genome assembly GCA_041487695.1 of Thermoplasmata archaeon. Taxonomy (GTDB): domain Archaea; phylum Thermoplasmatota; class DTKX01; order DTKX01; family DATEUP01; genus DATEUP01. Next base: position 4,446 of record JBGPNV010000195.1, read on the forward strand.
AGGGTCGACCGGCTTCGACTCGGTCGAGGTCACCGTTGCCGCTTGAGGCGCAGGGGCCGCGCGGAGAGACCGCCAGATCAGCAGGAGCCCGACGACGGCCAGGGCGCTGCCCCCCGCAATCCACTCCGGCCCCCGCATGAAGGTCGCCGGGATGATGTAGGCGCCTTGGAGGGCCCAGCCGACGCCCATCAGAGTCACGATGACGCCCGCGATGAAGAGCGCCAGACGGATCGCAATCGCCCCGTTGACGTTGTGCGGTCAATGTTCATACGATCTTGCTTCAACCAGCTTCGGCCTTTTCCGGGGCAAGTCCCCGGGCCCGAGACGGTTCCCAGACGTCCGTTTCGTCCACCCGGGGTGATCATTTTTATAGGGAGACGTGTCAATTAGCACCTGAGATTTCTCAAGCGTGGTCACGTTCCATGGAGAATTACGCCCGAATCTTGTCGGTCTTCCTGGGTGTCGGAACCATCCACTCACGCATCAAGATTCAGAAGATTCTTTATGTCTTGAAGAGTCTTGGTTACCCAATTTCGGAGAAGTACCAGTACCGCCACTTTGGGCCCTATTCCGAGCAACTGGCTTCTGAGCTCGCGACATCCGTGAATTCAGGGTTTTTGGACGAGTCGGAGGAAAG
>JBGPNV010000196.1:0-4978 GCA_041487695.1 Thermoplasmata archaeon
CCGAGTGGAACGCGACCTCGGATGAGAATGTGTTCGAGGGGCACGACCGCAAAACGGGCGCGTTGAAGTGGACCGCCACCCGTGTCGATCTCGTCTTCGGGTCGAACTCCGAACTGCGTGCCCTTGCCGAAGTCTATGGCTCCGCCGACGCGCAACCGAAGTTTCTGACCGACTTCGTGGCGGCGTGGAACGAGGTCATGAACGCCGATCGTTTCGACCTCCGGCGACCCCGGATGAGCCGGTCAACGCAGTAGCTGCCGCCTGGTGGCGCGGCTTTCTGCGTTCACCGGCTCTTTTCCCCACTTGCCGCCACGTCGCGGACTCCGGTCAACTTCCAGCCGCCCTGCGGCTCGCTGCGCGACCCTTCTTAACGGCGGGGCGCTTTCCGGGCGCCGTGGCCGAGCACGGGGACATGCTCGCGTGGGCGGACGCCTGGGAGGCGGCCTTCGAGCGGTGCGCGCAGGCCTACTCGGAGAACGTGGGCCCGATTCTGGCGGCATTCGCCGAGGGGGCGGTCGAGCGCGCGGGCCTCACGCGCGGCGTGCGCGTGCTCGATGTGGCCTGCGGTCCGGGGCTCGTCACCCGGGCTGCGGCCTCCCGCGTCGCGCGTGAAGGGCGGGCGGTCGGGATCGACACCTCAGCTACGATGGCACGGCTCGCGGCTCGGGGCGCGGCCCGCGAGCCTGGCGGCCTGCGGCCCGTTTTCCTTTCCGCGTCGGCCCGCGCCTTGCCTTTCCGAAACGGCGCGTTCGACGCGGCCATCTCCTCCTTCGGGCTCCCGCTTTCGGGCACGGACGCGGAGCTTGTCGAGTGCGCGCGCGTCCTCAAGCCCGGCGGCCTCCTGTCCTTCGTCCACTTCGGCCCCGCGTTCATTGAGCCGATCTTCGAGGTCTCGAAAATCCTGCGCCGCCACAAGACGGAGGCGCCGAGCCAGTTCCTGGCGATGTACCGCGACCTTTCCTACCGGCTCGAAAAGGAATTCCACCGGAGGCGGTCGCCCGAGGCGATTGGCGCGCTCCTCGAGCAGGCGGGGTTCGAAATCGTCGATGTCCATGCCACGACGGTGCGCCCGCGGCTCTGGGGCATCATGAACTTCGTGGACTTCGCGCTCTCCTTCCCGCTCAATTACCTCGAGAACGAGGAGATGGGACCCGCGGCCCGCGAGACGTTCCACAGGGAGTGCCAGAGCGAACTCAAGAAGCACATGGACCTTGAGGAGTTCATTGCGCCCGTCGAGCTCGTCTACGCGCTCGCGCGGCGGCCGGCCGGTGGGCCCTAAGTGAATTCCCCAAAGTCTTTCGCCCGCCTCACGACGCTTCGGGGCGCCTCTTGAAACTTCGGGACCATGAGCGCGCTCTCCTCCTGCGGTTCGTACGGCGCGGGGGGACCTATTGGACGTGACTTAGACGCCGTACCGCTCCTTCATCTTCGCCGTCGGCGTAATCGAGCCGTCCGCGCCCTTGTTCACGAACCGAGTCTTCAGCTGCCCCTCGACCCATGCCTTGTCGAACCCGTTTCGCCGCGCGGCCTCCTCGAAGGCCGCCCCGTCCATCCGGCCCGCGTGGAAGAGCTCGCGGTAGATCGACTGGCGCGCCTCTTCCGCCGGGGTCGAGGGGAGCAGGCGCAGCCGGTCGACCGGCCGGCCGCCCTTGAGGTGCTCCCGGACGATTTCCGCGCAGTCCTCCGGTTTGACGTGCGTGTACCAGATGTCGTCGGGGTACACGAGGACGACAGGGCCGATGTCGCAGAGGTAGACGGACCCCATGTTCGTGACTTGGACCACGTCGAGCGCGCCCTGCGCTTCGGCGGCCACGCGGAAGCCGCTCATGAGCGCGGCCGAACCCTTCTCCCCGCAGTGGGGGCCCGTGCAGACGAAGACGTGGTGCCGCGGGATGCGCATGGCTCCGCGAGGGCGCCCGCCCCCGAAGAAGGTTTGGCGCCTCAAGACCCCCCCAAGGCCCCCCGGGGAGATTGACAAATGCATTTTATTAGTTGAAAATCTATTTGAAAAGCCGATGTCCGTCAACCGCGCGCCCGCCCTCGCCTTGCTCCTCGCTGTCGTGATGGCCGGCCCGCTTGCCGGCTGCTTCGCTTACGGCCCGCCGCAGGGCGCCGACAGCTTCGTGCTCAAAGACGGCCAGGGGACGAACGTCACGCTGAAGACCCACACCGCGCGGATCATTTCGCTTACGCCGAGCCACACGGAACTCCTCTTCGCGATCGGCGCCGGTCCGAAGCTCGTGGGGGGGACCGACTTCGACAACTACCCGCCGGAGGCCGCGAACATCACGCACGTCCTTACGAACCTCCAGGTCAACGTGGAGCTCACGGTTTCGCTGAACCCCGACCTCATCCTCGTCTCGAGCCTCAACAACGCGGCGGACGTCCTGAGGCTGCGGAGCCTCAACCTTACCGTGTTCTACGCCGACGCCTCGCTCGTGGGCGATGTGCCGCCCATGATCGTGCTCATCGACCGGGCGGTCGGCGAGGTCGCCAACGCGACGCGCGTGGCCGGCGAGCTTGAGGGCGCGATTGCCGCGACGAACGCCAGGGTCCAAACCGCGGCCTCCCGGCCGCGCACGTTCTACCTGCTGGACGACTTTGGCGCGTGGTGGACCGCGGGCAATGGCACGCGCGGCGACGACCTCATCAAAGTCACAGGCGGCACGAACGTGTTTTCGAACCTGAGTGGCTGGTCATCGGTCTCGCTCGAGGCCGTCGCCGCTTCAAACCCCGAGGTCATCCTCCTCGGGCTCTACGTCAGCCTCAACGCGACGGCCATGAACACGACGGCGCCATGGTCGACGCTGTCGGCCGTCCAGCATGGGCGCATCTACCGCGTGCCGGACGGCGACATTGTGGACCGGCCGGGTCCGCGGCTGGCGCAGGGCCTCACTTGGATGACGGCGGCCATCCACCCCGAGCTGGGCTGACGGGGTGTAGGGGTTGGCGTTCCGGCGGCGGCTTGTCCTTACGGGGCTCGTGGGCCTGCTCGTCGTCTTCCTCGTCCTCGCGACCCTCGTGGGCAACATCCCGCTCGACTGGGGGCAGGCGGTCCTTGCGATCGTCCAATCGTTCCCGGGGCTTAGCGGCGTGGGCGGGCAGGTCGACCCGGTTGTGCGGACGATCGTCGTGGACATCCGGCTGCCGCGTGTGGCCCTCGCGCTCTTCGTCGGCGCGGCTCTGGGGATCGGTGGGGCGGCCATGCAGGGGCTCCTCCGCAACCCCCTTGCCGACCCCTACATCTTCGGCGTCTCCTCGGGCGCGGCCGTCGGCTCGGCGGCGGCCACCGCGCTCGGGTTCCTCGCGCTGGGCGCCATGAGTTACCCCGCCGCCGCGTTTGTCGGCGCGCTTGCCGCGACGTTCCTCGTGTACCAAGTCGCGCGGGTCGGGGGGCGCCTGCCCGTCGAGTCCATGCTCCTTGCCGGCATCGCGATCGGGTCCCTGCTTGCCGCCGTCGCTTCGTTCATTGTGTACCTCGACGCGCGCCGGCACGTGAACGTGATCTTCTGGCTCCTCGGCAGCTTCCACACGGCCGGCTGGGACCAGGTGGCGGTCGTTGCGCCGCTCACCGTCCTCGTGGGCGCGCTCCTGCTCCTCGAGTCGCGTCGTTTGAACGCGCTCCTCCTCGGCGACGAGACGGCGCTCGCCCTCGGGGTCTCGACGGACCGCACCAAGGCCGTCGTCCTCTTCCTCGTGGCCCTGCTCACGGCGGGCGCGGTCGCCTTCGCCGGGATCATCGGCTTCGTGGGCGTCATCGTGCCCCACAGCATGCGCCTGCTTGTCGGGCCCGACCACCGGTACCTCATCCCGGCCTCCGGACTCTTTGGCGGGTGGCTGCTCGTGACGTGCGACCTCATTGCGCGTTCGGCCATCCCGATGACGGAGATGCCCGTGGGCATCCTCACGGCGTTTCTGGGCGCGCCCTTTTTCGTTTACCTCTTGCGCCGGTCGAGGAGGTTGGGCACATGGGCCTGACGGCAAGAGGCGTGAACGCCGGCTACGGCGGGCAGCCCGTGGTCTTGGGGGTCGACCTCGAGGTGAGGGAGGGCGAGCTCCTGGCCGTCGTAGGGCCGAACGGCTCCGGCAAAACCACGCTCCTGCGCGCGCTTGCAGGCACGCTGCCCCAGGCGAAGGGCGAGGTCCGTGTGGGGGGCAAGCCCCTCGCAGGGCTTTCCGCCGCCGAGAGGGCGTGCCGCGTGGCCGTCGTCCCGCAGTCGGAGCCGTTCGCTTTCGCCTTCACGGTCCGCGAGGTCGTGGAGATGGGCCGCACGGCCCGCCTCTCGCGGCTGGGCGCGCTTGCGGGGGGAGACCGGACGGCTGTCGACAAGGCGCTGCGGCGCGCAGGGATTGCCGACCTTGCGGAGCAAAACTCGACCGCCCTCTCCTCCGGCCAGGCCCAGCTTGTCGCTCTGGCGCGCGCCCTTGCGCAGGAGACCACAGTCCTCCTGCTCGACGAGCCCACCGCGCACCTCGACATCGCGCACCAGATCGAGGTCATGGAGTGTGTGCGCCGACTCGTGAACGAGGACCGGCTCGCGGCTGTGGCCGTGCTCCACGACCTGAATCTCGCGGCCACCTACGCGGACCGAATCCTCCTGCTCGCTAAAGGCCGTGTCCGAGCCCAGGGGACGCCCGCCGCCGTCCTCACCCGGGCAAACGTCGCCTCGACCTTCGGCCTCGATGTGCTCATCCGGCGCCACCCGGTCTCCGGGGCGTTCTTCGTGGTGCCGCTCGCGCTTGCTGCCGCCGAGCCCCCCGCGGCCGGGGGCGCCCGAGGGCACGCGCGCGTGCACCTTGTCTGCGGCGGCGGCACGGGCGCGCCGATCATGCACGCCCTGGTGCGCGCGGGGATCGAGGTCTCCGTGGGCGTGGTGAACGTCCTGGACACGGACTTCGAAGTTGCCGAGGAGCTCGGGCTGCGCGTGGTGGCGGAGGCGCCGTTCTCGCCCCTCTCGCAGGCCTCGCTCGAGGAGGC
>JBGPNV010000197.1:0-4947 GCA_041487695.1 Thermoplasmata archaeon
CCACGGACAGGGTCGAATTGCCGATCGTCACCGCGGAGGAGTCCCGCACCAGGGCGTAACCCCAGCTCAGGTTTTCGAGCGCCGTGCCGTTGGAGCCTTGGATGAACACGCTGCCAAATGAAGAATTCGACAACGAGCCCCCGGGCGATGCCACCCACATGATGTTGTTGTAGCCAACATACCATGGGATGTGCAGGTTCTCGACGTGAGCGCCCCGCGAGCCGTAGATGTAAACCCAATTGTCCGACGGTCCCGCCACCGCCGTCACGTCGGCCTGCTTGTAGAGCGCGAAGATCGGCTTGCCGCGCACGAGGTTGCCGATGCGAAAGTCAATGTCGTACTGCTCGTCGTCGGTCGCAGAGACCACCCCGCCCGGCATCCAAAAGTCGCCGCCAAGGACCACGTTCTTGACCACCGAGCCCCAGCCGGCCGCGTTGAGGAGGACCTCGCCGTAGACGATGCTGGCGAAGGAGCCGTTGTCCAACGTGAAGGCCCGGCTCGACTGGATCTGAATCCCGTCGCCCCAGTTGCGGATCGAGAAATTGGAGAGCGAAAACCGCTCCGTCGAGGTCACGGGGACCGCCACGGACGAGAAAGCCCCCGCGCCGGTCAGGTTGGCCCGCGCGACTCGCAAATCGGTAGAGGACGAGACCGCAAGGCCCGTCCCGCCATTGGCCCGCAGTTCGAGGCGCGAGAGGCTCACATTGTTCGACCCCACGATCGCGACCCAAGTCGCAGAGGTCGTGGCGTTCAAGGCGACATTGTCGGCTCCGACGAATGACGAGTTGTTGATGCGCAGCTGGCCCTCAAGGAAACTCAAGCCCGCCATCGTAACGTTCCTGCACCCGTCGACGAGAACCGCAAGCCCTGGGAACCCTGTTGCGTTCACCCCCACCGCCGTGACGAGGACAACGGTAAGGTTGGTGCTGTTCTCCATTGTGAGACCCGACCCCACCCGAGAGAAGGAGAGGCCGCCGAGGAAAACACCCGACGCATTGGCCACCCGAGCGGCCTGCTGCGAGCTGCTAACGGTTAGGCCCACGACCTGTAGGGGGGCCGCCGGCGCCTCAATCTCGAATCCGAGGGTCGCGTTTGCAACCTGCAGGTCAAAAACGGCCGAATCCCGTGCGATCGCGAGAAGGTGCAAGCCGTTCCAGAGCGTCGAGCCGTTCGCGCGGATCGTCACCTGCGACCCGCTCGCGGCCCCGATCAAGATGCCCCCACCAACCGCAATCGTGTAGTTCCCGTCCACAAGCACCAGCGTGCCGGGTCCGATCGTGAGCGTCGCCCCTGCATCCACCGTGACGTTCCCCTCCAAATAGTAAGGGGACCCCGCCGCGTCCCACGAGGTGTCCGCGGCCACAAGGCCCTCCGGTACCGACGTGAATGCCGACGCCCCGGCCGAAAGCGCGGCAGCGGCTGCAACCCCAACGAGCGCCACAAATTCGGCCGTCCGTAGTTGCGCGATCATCGAAGTACACCCGCCGCTTCGAGCGGCGAGAAGTCCCGCTCTGTCAAGATAAGGATTACGGGGCTCCTCGCCAGCAAGAAAAGTCCGCCCCACTCTTGGTCACGCGTGCCTGAGCACGAACGCGTCCACCGTGTCCATCACGTACGCCCTCGCCTCCGGTCCAATCCCGTTGTGGCAGCCCATGTAGAGCCCGTTCCTCATGATGTGCCGCGCGTTCGGGAGCTTGCCCTGCACCCGGTGCGGGATCATCTTCATCGCCGGGTGCTCCGCGAGGTTCCCCGCGATGACGGGGCGCGTCTCGATGCCCGCCGCCTCGAGGTGCTCCACGAGCTGCTTGCGCGTGAAAGGCGCGCCCTTTTCCACGATGACCGCGTAGCCGAGGCGCACATTCTCATGGCCCTTCTGTTCCTTCTGCACACGCAGGAGCCCGCTGTGGGCCGCCATCCGCTTGTCGAAGAAGCGGCCGAGCGCCTTCCTGCCCTCGATGAAACCGTCGAGCTTTCGCAGCTGCTGGACCCCGAAGGCCGCGCTGATTTCTGTCGGCCGCAGGTTGAACCCCCGGTTGACGAAGAGGAAGCGCGCGTCGATCTGCGGGTAGCGCTTCGCCACCTGCGCCGCCCCCTTGAGGTCCCGGCTGTACCCGTGGGCCCGCAGGACCTTGGCAAGCTCGAGGTAGCCTTCGTTGTTTGAGACGAGCGAGCCCCCCTCGATCGTCGTCATGTGGTGGGAGAAGTAGAACGAGAAGGTCGACATGTCCCCGAAGGTGCCGACCTTCTTGCCGTCAACCGTTGCCCCGTGCGCCTCACACGCGTCCTCGATGAGGTAGAGGCCTTCCCTCTTCGCGAGCTTCGTGAGCGCGTTCATGTCCGCGGGGTTGCCGAGCACATGGACGGGCATCAGCGCCCCCGTCTTCTTCGAGAGGGCGTCCTCCACCTCGCGCGGGTCCGCGTTCAGCGTGTCAAGGTCCGCGTCGACGAGCACCGGGACGAGCCCCGCGTCCACGACGGGGAACACCGTCGTCGACCACGATACGGCCGGGACCACGACCTCCTGGCCGGCCTTCAGGCGGCCTCGCACCGCCGGGTTCGTGAGGACGAACATCGCAAGCAGGTTCGCCGACGACCCCGAGTTCAGGAAGACCGAGCCTTCCGCCCCGCACCAGGCGGCGAACTCCGACTCGAACCGGCGGACCTTCGCCCCGATCGTGACCTTCCTCGCGATCAGCGAGTCGAGCGCCTCGAGGATCTCGTCGGCGCCGAAAGTCGGCGACGAGAGCCACACCCGGCTCTTGCCCGCGACGAACGCCTCTTCCTGCGCTTCGAGGCGCGCCTCGATCTCCGCCCGCAGGTCCACTCGAAGCGCCCCCCCTTCCCTTCAGGTGGCCCGCGCGCCCGACTTCACGAGCTTCAGGTCCGCGTCGACCATCCTTTCGACGAGCTCCTGGAACGAGACCTTCGGGCGCCACCCGAGGTCCCTCCTCGCCTTCCCCGGGTCGCCCCGCAGGTTGTGCACCTCGGCCGGGCGCTGGAACTTCGGGTCGACTTTCACATACCTCTTCCAGTTGTCGATCCCCGCCCTCGCGAAGGCGAGCTTGCAGAACTCCGCCACGGAGTGCGACTTTCCCGTGGCGACGACGAAGTCCTCGGGCCTCTTGTGGTTGAGGATCCGCCACATCGCGTCCACGTAGTCGCCCGCGTACCCCCAGTCCCTTACGGCGTCGAGGTTCCCGAGGCGCATCTCCTTGACCTGTTTCTCGGCAATCCTCGCCACCGTGTGCGAGATCTTCCGCGTCACGAACTCGATGCCTCGCCGCGGCGACTCGTGGTTGAAGAGGATGCCGTTCGTCGCGAACATCCCGTAGGACTCCCGGTAGTTCACGACCGCGTGGTACGCCATGACCTTCGCAAACCCGTAGGGGCTCCTCGGGTGGAACCTGGTCCTCTCGTTCTGCGGCTCCTCCTCCACATGGCCGAACATCTCCGAGGTCGACGCCTGGTAGAACCTTGAGTCGGGCGAGAGCTGGTGCAGCGCCTCCAGGAGCCGGACGGCGCCGGTCCCCGACACATCGCACGTGAGGATCGGCTGCTTCCAGCTTGTCCCCACGAAGGACTGCGCCGCCAGGTTGTACACCTCGTGGGGCGCCGAGGTCCGGATCGCGTGGAGGAGCGACCCGCTGTCCGTGAGGTCGCCCTCGATGAGCTCGACCTCGTCCTGGATGTGCTCGATGCGCCCCATGTTTGGCGTCGAGAGCCGGCGGACGAGCCCGCAGACTCGGTAGTTTTTCTTGAGCAGGAGCTCCGCAAGGTAGGAGCCGTCTTGCCCCGTGAGGCCCGTGATGAGAGCGTTCTTCGTTTCGGCCAAGCTGGGGGGCAAATCGCGGCCCCGCTTTAAAGCCCACGGGCCTTCCGTTTCATCAGTGGGGCGGGGCGGCAACTGCGCCCTTGTAGACCTCGACCATCCCCCGCGCGTACGCGCTCCACGTGAGGTTTTCGCGGACGAAGGCCCGTCCTTCGATTCCCATGCGCTTCCCTCGCTCGGGGTCGTCCCGGAGCTTTCGCACGGCCCCCGCAATCGCCTCCGGCGACCCGTACGGGACCTTGAACCCCGTCACGCCCTCCTGTACGACCTCCGATACGCCCGCGGCGTCGGCGACCACTGCGGGCTTTCCCGCCGCCCACCCCTCCGTCACATTGAGCCCCCATGTCTGGTCGGCCGGGAAGAGCACGACGTCGCAGGAGGCGTAGAGCTCCGCGAGCTTCTCGTCCGAGATCCCCTCGAAGAATCGCACGTTTTCGCCAAGACCGAGCGCTTCGACCCGCGCCGTGTAGGCGGCCTTCGTGCCAGCCCCCGCGAGCACGAGCGCGGTCTCCGGGTCCTCCGCCGCGAGCGCCTTGAGCGCCAAGAGGCTGTCGCCCTGCCCCTTGAAGGGCGCCGCATAGCCGACGTGGAGCATCACGAAGTGGTGGTCGAGCCCGTGGTCGGCCCGCCTGTCGCTGCCCGCCCTCTTCTCGAAGAAGTCCGCGTCGACGCCCGAACGGACTACGACCGACGGCGCGCGGTAGGCCGCCCTCACGCGCGCTTCGTTCTTGTGGTCGAGCACGACGATCCGGTCCATGGACCGGGCCGCCGTGCGGTCGACGGCTGCAAGGAAGAGCCGCTCGACCCACCCCTGCCACCTCCGGCGCGCGGCCCTTGTGTAGTACACGTGCGGGGGCTCGTTGCACATCCACACGGCGGGCACCCTGAGGCGCCTCTTGGCCAGGGCCGCCGCCCAATTCGTCCCAAGGTTGTGGCCGTTGAGGACGTCGAAACCGTTCTTGGGCGCGCGCCCGAGCGTGAAGAGCCAGACCTTGTCGGCCGACGGGACTTGCGCGAATTCGAGGGCCCGCCCCGCGGGGCCAAGGAGGGGCCCCTTGCCCACCACCTCGATGCGCAGGCCGTCGATCAGGTCCGGGTAGCAGCGCTGCCTGTCGAGG
>JBGPNV010000198.1:0-4924 GCA_041487695.1 Thermoplasmata archaeon
AGTCGATCCTTTCCTTCGCCGACCTTGGCGTCGTCTTCCTGCTCCTCTTCATCGGCATGGAATTCGACCTGCGCCAACTACGCTCGATCGGCGCGCCCGCAATCCTCATCGGCACCTTCGAGGTCGCCGCGATGCTCGGCATCGGCTTCGCGCTCGGGATTTCCCTGGGCTGGGGCCAGGTCAACGCGGTTTACCTGGGCGCCCTCATCTCGATCTCGAGCACGGCCGTCACCGTGAAAATCCTCACGGACCTCAAGATGCTCGAGGAGAAGGCCACCCGGCTCGTCATCGGGATCCTCGTGATCGAGGACTTCGCGGCCGTCATCATCCTCTCGTCACTCTCGGGCACCGGCGCCGTGACCGCGCTTGACCCTATCCAGATCATCTACGTGATCGGCCAGGTCGTTGTCTTCTTTTTCGCGACGATCTTCATCGGCACGCAGACCGTCCCCTGGGCCTTCCGCCGCCTCGAGAACCTCGGCTCCGACGAGGTGCTCACGATCGCGGCCCTCGGCCTCTGCTTCGGCATCGCCCTCGTCGCGGTCGTCCTCGGCTTCTCCCCGGCGATGGGCGCGTTCCTCGCCGGCGTCGTGATCGGCGAGTCGGGCGTCCTCGATTCCATCCGCCCCCGCTTCGAGCCCCTCCGCGACCTGTTCGCGGCGATCTTCTTCGTGTCCGTCGGGATGCTCATCATCCCCGGGGAGTTCGTCCAGCTCCTCGTCCCCATCCTCATCGTCACCGCCGTCGTCATCCTTGGCAAGATGGGCGCGGCCGGCGGCGTGACCTTCCTCCTCGGGTACGGTGGGCGCAATTCCCTGGCGGTCGGCACGCGCCTTGCCCGGCCCGGCGAATTCTCGTTCATCATCGGCAACGTCGGCCTTGCCAAGCAGGCCATGGCGCCTTTCCTCTACCCCGTCATCGCCGGCGTGACGCTCATCACCACGTTCCTCGGCCCCACACTCGTGCGCCACACCCCCAGTATCTACCGGTTCTTCGCGGGCCTGCTCCCTCCTTCGCTCGACCAAGGCGGCGCCGCCTACACCGCGTGGGTCTCCCGCGCCCGCACCTCGTCCCGGCGCGACCCCGCCGTGCGCAAAAGGTTCCGCGAGAACGGCGAACGGATCTTCCTCACGACCGTCCTCATTATCCTCGTGTCCTGGTTTACCTACGCCTTCCGGTCTCCCGTCGAGAGCCTGTCGCGCTCGGCCGGATTCGACCCCGTCCTTGCCGATAGCCTCCTTGTAGGCATCGCGGTCGCGCTGGTCGCCTACCCGTCCTTCGTCATCTTCCGCTTGGCGCGCGAGTTTGTCGACCTCACGGCCGTCGCGGCGACCGAAGGCGGCGCCCAGGGCCGTTCGAACGGCCGGACGGCGGTCTCCCACATCGTGAGCTTCTTCGTCCTTTTCGGCGTCTTGGCGCTGCTTGGCGTCGGCCTCTTCCCGCTCATCGTGCTCGCCAGCTCCACGAACGTGGTCTACCTCCTCGCGATCCTCGCCGTCGCCTTCGGCGCGGCCGGTTACCGGATCTCGCGCTCCGCGCGCGCGCTCCAGGAGCGCTTCGAGAACGTCTTCGGGGATTCGCCCCGGGCCTCGCCCGACCTCGAGGAGGGCGCCCCCGCCGTCCAGCGGTTGTCCAATCTGCCGCGGTACCTGTGGGCTTTTGGCGAGACCGAGACGATCGCCGAGTACGTGGTCCCGGAGCGTTCGCCCCTTGCCGGCTCGGCCCTATCGGACCTGCGCATCCGCGGGCGGACGGGCGCCCGCATCGTCGCTGTGCAGCACGGGTCGCACCTGCAGACGGCCCCCCCGCCGACCACGCGCATCCACGAAGGCGACCTCATCGTGCTTGCCGGCACGCTCTCCGACCTCGAGCGCTTTGAGGTCCTCCTTGGCCGGAGCGAACATATGGAGATCCAGGAGGTCTCACCCGCCTGAGGCGGCCTTCCGTTCCGGTGGAGATGGCCGAAGCCTTTTAGACCCCGAAGGGCACCTCTCGGCCTTCCCAAGTGGTGGCTCGAATGGCGCGCGTCCGTATCCTCGTGGCCGACGACGCCGACTTCATGTATGAGATGCTGGAGAACCTCATCGACCGCACGCGGTTCGAGGTCGTGGGCTACGCGGCCGACGGCGAAGAGGCGGTCAAGAAGTTCAAGGAGCTCACGCCCGACCTTGTCACCATGGACATCCTGATGCCCCGCATGAACGGCATCAAGTCCATCAAGGAAATCCGCCGCATCAACCCGCGCGCGCGCGTCCTTGTCATCTCGGCCCTCTCCGACCCCGAGCTCGTAAAGGAGGCCATGGGCGCGGGCGCCCTCGACTACATCACGAAGCCCTTTTCGGTGAGCGACCTCAAGGTCCGAATCTCGAAAGTCATGGAAGCCCGCGCTTGAGGGGGCGCGCTCGGACTCAAAGCGCGCGCACCGCGCGGATGAGGTCCTCGCTCGTGAACGGCTTGGGCAGCAGGCCTTTGGCGCCCGCCTTAAGGCAGCGCTCCGTAAGCTCGCGGTCGGCCTCCAACCCCGAGACAACGAGGATCTTCGCGTTGGGGTCCTTGAGGAGCATCTCGCGCGCCACATCGACGCCGTTGGCGTCCGGGAGGAGCAGGTCGAGGATCACCACGTCGGGGCGCCAGCCGAGGTAGCCGTCGAGCGCCTCGCGCCCCGAGCCGGCCTCGCCGACGACCTCGAAGTCCGCGCGCTTGAGGAACTCGCGGAGGAGCTCCCGCATGATCGGGTAGTCGTCCACGATGAGCGCGCGTTTCGTGGCGCTTTCCCCCGCGGCGCCAAGGGGATTGCCGGTAGATAAGGAGCGGTGGGCGCCCGCCCTTCGAGAAAAATTTCCGCCGGACAATAAATAAAGAAAAGGATTATATATCGTACGCCCAATAAATATCGAAGGAAACGGATGCTTTCGAAGAGCGTGGAACTCAAACGCGACCACCTGCGCATGGTCGAGATCCTCAGCGACGCGGGGATCGCGAAAAACACCGCGCGGGTCCTCACATTCATCGCGGTCGCTGGGCGCACGCACTCGGCGCAAATCCAAGCCGGGACCGCGATGCGCCAGCCCGAGGTCTCGATCGCGCTCAAGGAGCTCTACGAGCGGCGCTGGATCCTGCGCCAGTCCGTCCAGCGGGAAGGGAAGGGCCGGCCGATCTACGTGTACCGGCTGAAGCGGGACGTGCTCGAAATCGTCGAGGCCGTCGAGAAGGAACAGGAGCGCCGCGTGCGCCAGATTCTGAAGGACAAAGAGGACCTGCGCGCCATCGGCGAGAAACTCGAGCGGAAGGAATAGCCGACCTCGCGGGGCCTTAGGCCTTGCGCATCAGCTTCACGGAGCCGTCTTTTTGGCCGATCACGACGAGGTGGGCAAGGCCGACGAAGAGGCCGTTCTCGACGACCCCAGCGATCGTGTTGATGTCCTCCTCAAGCTGCTCGGGGTCCACAATCGAGCGGAACTGGCAGTCGATGATGTAGTTCCCGTTGTCTGAGACGAAAGGCGACCCGTCCTTCTCGCGCAGGCGCGCTTTCGAGCGGAGGCGCTCGAGGTGGCCGCGCGTCGTCATCCACCCGAAGCGGAGGACCTCGACGGGCAGCGGCGTCTTGACGCCGAGCTTCAGGACGACCTTCGACGCGTCGCAGATGATCACCTCGCGCTTGCTCGCTTGCGCGACGATCTTCTCGCGGAGCAGGGCGCCGCCCCGCCCCTTGATGAGCGTGAGGTTCGGGTCGACCTCGTCGGCGCCGTCGATCGTGATGTCCACGCGCGGGTGCTCCTCGAGAGTCGTGATGGGGATGCCAAGCGCGCGCGCCTCGCGCTCCGTGGCCATCGACGTGGGGACCGCGAGGATGTCGAGCGACTCGTCCTTGCGCCGCCGCCCGAGCGCACGGACGGCATGGACGGCCGTGGAGCCGGTCCCGAGGCCGACGACCTGCCCATCTTTCACGAGGGTCGCCGCGTGCTGCCCGGCCACCTGCTTGGGGTCGTGCTCCTCAGGCCGGCTCTCGGGCCCCGCAGGGGTCATAGGGGGGGGCCCAACCGCACCCGGGGGCAAGAAGGTTCGCCCCGGGGGAGGCCGCGCTCATTGGAGGTCGAAGTCCGAGGCCTCGTAGGCGCCCTCGCGAGCCGCAGGCGACTTGGGCGTGGGCCGTTGCCGCTTGCGCGCAAGGGCTTCGAGGTCGCCTGAGGCGTCCTTGAGGGCCGCGAACGACTCGGCGGCGCCCTTCGAGGGCGGGTCCAGGAGCGCGGCCGCGTCCAGCGCCTCATCCTGCCCCTCGCCCTCGTCCAAAAACCGCGCGCGCAGCGCGGGCGGGGTGAATGCGCGCACCTCCTCTGCCGAAAGGGGGTTGAGGGGCGCGGGGGCCGCGGTGAGCGGGAGCGGCGACGCGCGGCCGGGCAGGGCGAGCGACGCGCCGCTCCAATCCACTTCCGGCAGGTCCGGGCCCGTGGTCTGCGCGTCCTCGGCAAAATAGAGCGCCAAGAATGCCGGGCTCTCCGCCGCCCCCCACGAGGCAAGGCGCCGCACGGCAAACCGTCCGAGCGTGTCTGTCGGCTCGTCGGCAACGAGAAACAGGGGCGCCCCTTGAAGGGCGGCGCGCCATTCCCTGGTGGAGGCCGCAAGGGCGGCAAGCATGAGGCCTTCGACCTTCGCGGCGGCCTCGGGGGGCAGGGACGACAAGTCGAGGAACACGGCCGCTTTCCGCCCAGAAGGCGAAGGCGCGAGGAGCGAAGCCCACGGAAGGGGCGTGCCGAAGACGCGTGCCGCCGCCTCGGCGCTCTCGAGCGTCCGCAAGGCCTGTTCGGCCGTTGAGACCCCGGGGTGAGAACGCCCGAGGGCGGCCTTCGTCTCCGCGATCACGGCGTCAAAGTCGAGGCCGAGTTTCGCATGCTCGCGGGCCCGGGCGATCGCGCCGGCCGCCGCG
>JBGPNV010000199.1:0-4910 GCA_041487695.1 Thermoplasmata archaeon
AAACCATCCGAGTTGGGTTTCGGTGAGGACTCCGACGTAAGTGCGGAGCTCGAGCCGAGATTCGGCAAGGAGGGTTAAGTCGTAACAAGGTATCCGTAGGGGAACCTGCGGATGGATCACCTCCTACGAAATCAACCCCCGGCCGCAAGGCCGGGGGCCCCGATTTTGTGAGCTTTTTAGGAGCGGTTGGGCGCTAAAGCGCTGTCGAGCGTCGGAAGATTTCTGTCGGTTTAGCGGAGGCGAATGACCCACGGGGGGTGGCGGCCCTGAGGAAGGCGGCCGTGGGGCGCGAGGTGGCGCCTCCGGGCAGCCTTGAGGCTGGATCCCCCTGGGGGGACGACGCAGGCGGGCGAGCCCGCGCGGGTCAGGCCCAGGAGCGCTTCAGGGGCCGGGCTTTGCCGGCGGCTGCGGCTCGGGCACGGCTGCGGGGGCGCCTGACGGCGCGGCCCTGCGCCGGCCCATCATCACGGCGGCGCTGAGCCCGGCGGCGCCGAGGAGCACACCGAGCACGCCGACCATCGTGGCCGTGGACGCGGCGCCGTTCGCGGCATCGACCTGCGCCTTCGTGGGGCCCGCGCCACCGCCGCCGCCGCCACCCGCCTCGAGCGCGTCGATCCGCGTCTTCGAGGCGGCAAGCGAGGCGCTCGTGTTGTTGAGGGAAGCGCTCGTCGCCGAGAGGCTCTGCTGGAGCGCGGCCACCTGGGCCTGCACCGCCGCAAGCGCGGCGGCCTTTGTGGCGGCGTCGGAAACGGCGGCGTCAAGCGCGCTTTGCGTGGCGTTGCCGGAGGCCTCGAGCGACGCGACGCGCGCCTCGGCCGCCACTACCGCGGCCTGCGCGACGGCGAGCTCGTCAAGGAGGCCGGGCACCGGGTCTTCGAAGGTGACGTCCACGGAGACCGTGCGGCGGTTGCCCGCCGCGTCCCAGGCGGAAGCCTCGATCGTGTTCGCGCCCGGCGCCAGGGACAGGAGGAGGCCGAAGGAGCCGTCGGGCCAGACGGAGGCCGAGACGCCGCTCACCGACACGCGGGACCCCGGCTCGGCGGTCCCCAGGACCCAGACGGTCGAGCGGTTTGTCGACGCGCCTTCGAGCGGGGCGGAGAGCGAGATAGCGGGCGGGTAGGCTTCGACCCACCGGTTGGCGTCAATGCTGTCCATGGCGCCGTCGAATTGGACCCAAACGACGACCGCGTTTCCGGCGGCGTCGGCCCCGACCTGGGGCTGCACCGCGTCCCTCGAGCTGTCGGTCTCGGCAAGTTGCGCGGTTCCCCATCCGGAATCGGGGGTGTAGCGGTTCGCCCAAATGTCGTACACGGACGTGTCCCATTGGACCCAGACCGCAACCGCCTCGCCGGCCGCGTCGAGGGCCACCTGCGGGGATTCGGTGTCGTTGTTGTCGTCCGCCTCCATGAGCTGAGGCGTCCCCCACCCCGTGACGCTGGAGAACTGGTTCGACCAGGCGTTTTCCCTTCCCCCGTCCCACTGGGCCCACACGGCAACGGCGTCCCCGGCGGCGTCGACCGCGACCTGGGCGTCCTGCGCGTCGCCGGAGTCGTTCGTCTCGATGAGCTGCGCCGTCCCCCAGCCCGCGGCGACCGTGTACCGGTTCGCCCAAACGTTTTCGTAGGTCCCGTCGGACTGGTCCCAGATGGCGACGGCGTTGCCGTTCGGGTCGAGCGCCACGTGCGCTCCTGACACGCCTCCGGCGTTGTCCGTCTCGATGAGCTGGGCGGTCCCCCAGCCCGAGCCTTGCGTGTACCGGTTTGCCCACACGTTGTACCTCGACCCGTCGTCTTGGACCCAGGCGGCGAAGGCGTCCCCGCGGGCGTCGGTTCCCAGGTGTGGGTAGATCGCGTTGCCGTCGCCCGTCTCGATGAGCTGTGCGGTTCCCCACCCGGAGCCCACCGCGTACCGGTTCGCCCAGATGTTGTACCGCGTGCCGTCGTGCTGGTACCAGACGGCGACCGCGTCGCCCGCGGCGTCGGCGGCCACCTGCGGATCGCCGCCCGACCCCGAGTTGTTCGTCTCGATGAGCTGCGCGGCGCCCCAGCCGGAGCCGGCGCCATATCGGTTCGCCCAGATGTTCCACCGCGCCCCGTCGTCTTGGTTCCAGACCGCGAAGGCGTTTCCCGCCGAGTCGACGGCCACCTGCGGGTTGGCCGCGCCCCCGGCGTTGTCCGTCTCGAGGAGTTGCGCCATTCCCCACCCCGAGAGGGCGGCGTACCCGTTCGCCCAAATGTTGGTCCTCGCCCCGTCCCACTGGCTCCAGACCGCGACGGCGCTCCCCCCAGGGCTGACAGCCACTTGCGGGGCGGCGGCATTACCGTCGCTGCCCGTCTCGATCGGCCATGCGCCGGTCCAGGCGCTGGGCGGCGGGGCCGCGGAAGCGGGCGCGGCGCAAAGGAGGAAGGCTATCGTGAACAGCGTGGCACAGACCATTCCAGCGGGAAGCAAAGCGCGCATCTCGAACCCTCGGATTCCCCCCGAACTCGAGGTTCGGGAGGAGAGCAATCGGATCACGGCCCCGCTTTATGACCGTTGGGGCCGAGGGGGGCTGTGAATCGTGAACCGCGGGCCTGGCTCTCTGGCTTGGGTGGCGGCGGGCGTCCAAAGGATGTCGGGCGCCGGGCGATCGGTGACGGTGCGAGGCTGAGCGCCCGAAGGGGGCCGGGTGGCAAGGGGCTTGGAAAGGTTGATTTCCCCTTGGCCGGAGGTGATTGGCCGGCGTCTGGATGGGAGAAGGGCCCGGCGGGACGGCGGGCAGGCGGCTCGTGGCGCTCGCTGCCGCGGGCGCCTTCTTCCTGGGTGGCTTCCCCGGGGCCTCTGCATCGACCTACAACGACAGCGACGGCCACTACAGTTTCGAGTACCCAGCCTCCTGGGCCGAGCGGTCGAGCCCGGGCGCCGACGTCGCGGTCCTCGGGCCGAGCCAAGGCGGGTTCGGCCCGAACATCGTGTCGCAGCACGCGGCGGAGCCTGCGGCGCAAAACTCCCAGGCGTGGCTGATCCACTACGTGCAGGCGTCCCTCGAGGCCCTGAAGGCGCAGCTCAACCTGACGGAGATTGCGGGCCCGCGGACCTTCGTCGCCGGGTCGGGCCGGCTCGCGGGGGACTATGTGATCGAGCGGGAAGAAAGCGGGCTTGCCTTGCGGCAAAGGCAGGTGTACTTCGTCTCGGCGTACTATGGCTTCACGTTCGTCCTCACCTTCACGGACAAGGCGAGCACCTACAACGACCACCAAGCGAATTGGATCTTCGCCGTCGATTCCTTTGCAGTCGAGGGCGAGCGCGGGGTACAGGGCGGGGTGCCCGGCGCCGTGGACGAAAGCCCTGTCGGGACATTCCTGGTGCTCGCGGGCGGGGCGACGCTGGTCGCTTCGCTCTTTTTCCTCGTGACCGTGGAGCGGCGGCGTGGGCGCCCGAAGGAGGCGGCGCTTGCCCGGCCGGCGCCGGCCGGCGGTGCGAGGGGGGAACTCGCGGGCGCGCCCGGGGCCGAGGTTGCGGCGACCTCGGGCGATTGGCTCCCGGTCCCTCTGGGGCGGCCGGAAACGCTCGAGCCGCTTTCCCCCGAGGTTGCGGCGACGCCGACGCGGCGGGCGGGCCGGATGCCGGAGGGCGAGGCGCCGCCCATGAGCCTCGGGAGCGCCCCGACGCCCGGGCCACGCGGCCCCGTGGAGGGCTCATCGACGGTGCGCTGCCCCCGTTGTCGGGCGGCCTTCAGGGCCCCGGCGCGCCGCCCTCTCGCAGTCGTGTGCCCGTCGTGCGGGGCCAGAGGGACGCTGAGGTAGGTCGGCGCCCGCGCGTGCGAAGGCATAAGGGCCGGCGGCCCTTGGAAGGGGCCGGGGGGCGTGCGATTGGGCCTGCTTGGCTGGCTTTCGAGGCGCGCGATGGCCGCGTGGATCTTCGCTCCGCTCTTGGGGTTTTGGTATGCGGTTTTCGCCTACGTCGTGCGGCTGCCGCCCGGATCGCTGGGGATCCAAGGGCGCCCGCAAGAGGAACTCCTCATCGCCGCCACCGTCGCGGCTCTGGTCTCGGACTGGCTCATCATGCGCCGCGTGAAGCGTGCGATGAAGGCGCGGCAGGCGAACGCCGCGAAAAGGTGAGGCGACCCCGATGGTCCGCGAGAAGCGCTTGCGCAAGGTCCCGCAGAAGGTCGCCGGCGAAATTGCCGAGGTCCTCGAGCTTACCGACCCCCAAAAGACGACGCGAAACGCGGCGGTGCTGGGACTCGCGGGGGGCGCGGTTACCGCCGCCCTGCTCGCGCAGGCGGCGGGGGTCGTCGAGCTCTTCAACCCCGTTCTCGCGTTCCTGATCTTCGGGTTCCTCGTCATCGGGCTCCCGTTCGCTTGGCAGCTCAAAGGCCTCGACGTTCGGCTTGCCGTGCGCCTATTCGAGGTCCACCGGCGCGTGCACCTGCGCCGGGGTCGCGGGGCCGACCGCCTCTCCGCCCCCGAGTACTTCCGCCTCAAGGTCCCGATGGAGGTCCGCCCCTGGGACACGGCCAAGATGGCCTTCGAGCCCTACTCGCTCGCGCTTTCGATCGGCGCGATCGGGTGGAGCGCGGCGGTCGCCCCGCCGCCGGGCAGCGCTCCGGTCGCCACCTCCTCGGCCGCCCTCGCACTCACGGTCGCCCTCCTGTCGATGGGTGCCATCCTCGCCACGACCTGGATCTGCCCCCCCCTCTGGCTCCTGCGCACGGCCGGCGTCCGGGTCATGAACCGGGCGACCGGCGAGGTGTCGCGCGTCGACAAGTGGTACAACGCGGTGCTGGGGCCCGTGATGGGTGTGGCGGCGCTTGGAACGCTCTTCATCGTCTACGCGATCGCCGGGATCCACCTGCGCCAAGCGGTCTTCTCCTTCGTGACCATTTCCGTCGCGCTCTTTCCGATCGCGTTCGCGTCGACCTACGTCTA
>JBGPNV010000200.1:0-4873 GCA_041487695.1 Thermoplasmata archaeon
CCGTCACGAGCGCGAACCTCGGGATGCCTGAGGGCGGAAGGGCCAAACAGGCGCGCTTGGGGGAGTGAACCCCCTGCCCGGCCGCGCGGCCACAACACGCCCCGCGCTAGTGGCCGTAACGGTGGGGGTCGGCCCGGAAGCGCTGGTGGCAGCCCTTCGAGCAAAAGTGGAAGGTCCTGCCCTCGTGCTCTTGGCTGCCGGCCGCTCGGCGTGGGTCCACCATCATTCCGCACACGGGGTCTTTCGTCAGGTTCTTGCTTGTCTGGTCCATGGTTTTTCCTCCTTGTGTTGTCCTTGCTGATGTTCGCACGTCGGCGTCGGGTCAGGCCGGCGCGGCTCGGACATTCCCTTGCGGCAACGAGCCGGACGGCGTCCACCGCCCCAGCAACATGGAATTCATCGTTACAGTCGTCGAGGATGCCGCCATCGCAATGGCGGCGAAGATCGGGTTGAGCAGCGGGCCCCCGAACACGAAGAGGATCCCTGCGGCCACGGGGATCAGGCCGACGTTGTACGCAAAGGCCCAGAAGAGGTTCTGGCGGATCTTCGACACGGTGCGCTTCGAAAGCTCCACCGCGCGTGCCACGTCGCGCACGTCGTCGCGCAAGAGTACGATCCCGCCGGCTTCTTTGGCGACATCGGTGCCGCTGCCGATCGCCATCCCCACGTCGGAGGAAGCCAACGCCGGCGCGTCGTTGATCCCGTCGCCCACCATCGCAACGACCTTGCCCTCCTTCTTGAATTGCTCGACGACCTTCGCCTTGTCGGCGGGAAGGACATCGGCCACGACGCGGTCGATCCCGACCTTGCGCGCCATGGCCTTCGCTGTCCGCTCGTTGTCGCCCGTCAGCATCACGACCTCGATGCCCTGCCGCTTCAGCATTGCCACGGCCTCGGCCGCCGATGCCTTCAGCGTGTCGGCAACCGCGATGAGGCCCGCGAGCCTCCCGTCGACCGCAACGAACATGACCGTTTTTCCGTCCTCTTCGAGCCCGACCACGCGAGCCTCGGCAGCGCCCACCTCGATCACGGCCTGTTCCATCATCTTCCGGTTGCCAAGCGTGACTTGGGCCGGGCCCACCCGCGCCTTCACGCCGAGCCCTGGCAGCGCCTCGAAGCCCTGAGGGTCCTCGAGCGCGCTCTGGAGCTCGCGGCCCTTCCGCACGATCGCCTCCCCCAGCGGGTGCTCGGAGCCCTTCTCGACGGATGCCGCGAGGCGCACGACCTCGTCTTCCGCGAGGCCTCCGAACGCCACGACGTCCGTCACGGACGGCTCGCCCTTCGTGAGCGTCCCCGTCTTGTCGAAGATGACCACCTGGAGGTTCTTGGCCTTCTCGAGGTACTCGCCGCTCTTGATCAAAATGCCCGCCTGCGCACCCTTGGCGGCCCCAATCATGAGGGCTGCCGGGGTCGCGATGCCAAGCGCGCAAGGGCAGGCAATGATGAGCACGGAGACGAGCGTGACGAAGGCCATCGCGAACGGGATCCCGGCGATGTAGTACCACGCGAGGAACGAGCTGAGGGCGACCGCAATCACCATCGGGACAAAGTAGGCCGCCACCTTGTCTGCGAGCCGCTGAATCGGCGTGTTCGAGACGATCGCTTCCTCCACGAGTTTCACGATCTGCGCGAGCGTCGTGTCCGCGCCGACCTTCGTGGCGCGGACCTTGAGGAGACCGGTCTTGTTCACCGACGCTCCGATGACTTCGTCGCCCACGCGCTTCTCGACGGGGATGCTCTCGCCGGTGACAACGGACTGGTCAACCGCCGAGTAGCCCTCCGCGACAATGCCGTCGACTGGCACCTTCTCGCCGGGCTTCACGAGCAGGAGGTCGCCCACCTTGAGCTCCTCGACAGGCACTTCCCGTTCCGTGCCCCCTTCGAGCACGGTGGCCTTCTTCGGCTGGAGGTCGAGGAGCTGGCGGATCGCCTCGGAGGCGCGCCCCTTGACGAGGTGCTCCATCACGCTGCCAAGCAGGATGAAGCCGATGATGAGCCCCGACTCGGTGAAGTACACCTCAGGGCCGCCCGTCGTCACGGAGGGCAGCAGGCCCGGCGCGAACGTGACGAGCGTGCTGTAGACCCACGCAGCGCTCGTCCCCGTCGCGATCAGGCTGTCCATGTTCGCCTGCCGGGCGAGGATGGCGTCGCGGGTGCCTTTGTAGAACTTCCATCCCCCGATGAACTGGACGAGTGTGGCGAGCACGAAGAGGATGTAGTACATCCGCACGCCGAAGACCGGCATGTTCCATTCGTTCGAGCCTACGAGCCTCGGGTAGAAGTATTCGAAGAAGAGCGTGACCGACCCCAGTGTCAGGCTGAAGGCCGTCATGACTTTCAGGTTGCGGTATTCGCGCTCCGGCAGCTGGAAGGTAATCTGGCAGCTCTCGCTGCAGAAGTAGTACCTCGTGCCGCGGCGTACGGCGGTAAAGGGCGATTTCGCCTCGTCGACGTACATCCCGCAGATGATGTCCTTGGCCATAGCGCGCTCCTAAGGGGGGATGGCCCTCACCGTACTTGCTCCTCCCGCTTAACGATTGTAAACCACCCCACTTTGGGCGGCCGGGCCTCAATGGTGGTGCTCGCCCCCGGCGTGCGTCTGCTCCCGGGGCCCCGGGCGGGGTTCCCCCAAGCGCCCCTTGGCTGCCATCTTCGTGAGCCTTGCCGCCCGCTCCTCGAAGCCTGCCCTGCAACTCTCGCAGCACACGAAGTGCGTGATCTGGCCGACCTTCACGCGAAGGACCTCGTCCTTCGTGCGCCGCCCGCAGAACTCGCACTTCACCGCGAGCATCACGCCGCGGTCGACCACCGCGAGCGGCAGGTCTTTGACGGTCCGCCTGAGGTCGAAGCTCTCGTAGGACACGATCGGTTCAATCCGCCCCACCTTCTCGTGGAAGTCGGCCTCCAGCCCGGCGTCAAGGAGTGTTGCGTAAGCGATGACCCGGTGCGGGCTCGCGATGTGACAGACCCGGACCTCTCCGAGCGCGCTTACCGCCTCGGCAACTCTTTCCACATCGCTTGGCCGCGCCCTGACATCGAGGAGCAGGACATGCTCGCCAAGAGCCTCGGGCGAGAGCTGGGCGGCAAACCCCTTGAGCGCTCCCTTCGCCTCCAGCGCCCGGAGTTTTGCCCCGGCTGTCGGCGCGGAAACTCCGGCAAGTTTCGCAAGCTCCCTCACGGAGCGCCGCGCATCTTCTTGGACGGCGCGCAGGATCGCCAGGTCTGACTCGTCAAGCTCCATTGTGTAAACCCATAGGGTGAAATGCCTGTCATTTGTAAAGAATGTACCTCCAAGCGTTTGAACGGGGTGCCAACCGGCCAAGCGCGCAGGGCAGGCGGTCGGTCCTCCGCCCCGGCAAAGGGTTTCTGAACCGGAAGCCCCTGCGCCCGGCCCATGGCTCGCAAAGGCCTTGAGCACGAGGAGGCCTGGGACTCCGAGGAGTACAAGCAGTTCACGCGCGAGACCTGGGACTACGCCTCGCCCGCCTATGTCGCCTTCGCGAACCGCTACCTCGAGCCGTACGGCCGCGAGCTCCTCAAGATGCTCAAGATCCCCAAGCGCGGCCGCCTCCTCGACCTCGCGTGCGGCGGCGGCGAGCCGGGTATCACGCTCGCCAAACGGATGGGTGCGGGGATCCAGGTCGTTGGCTGCGACCTCGCGCCCAAGATGGTCGAGGTCGCCAAGCGCGAGGCTCGTCGCAAGCGCGTGGCCAACATCACCTTCGAAGTGGCCGACGCCGAGGACCTGCCCTTCCCGCGCGCCAATTTCGACATGCTGACCTGCCGGTTCGGCCTGCAGATCTTCTCGACGCCCGACAAGGCGCTCTCCGAGATGCGCCGCGTGCTGAAACCCGGCGGACAAGTCGGCGTCGCCGTCTGGGGCCTCTCCTGGCGCGCGGAGTTCCTCGACCTCATCATCGGCGCGATTGTGCGCAACACCGCGCAGCCGGAGTACATCCCCACGCCCTACGAGTTTGGCAACATCGGGGAGCTCAAGGGCGCTCTTTCCCGCGCGGGGTTCCGCGGCGTGAGGGACCGGCGCGTCGTGATCGACATGCCGGTCGATTCGCCCGGGCAGTATTGGGATGCGATCCTGCGTGCCAGCCCGCTTGGGCCCGTCCTCGACTACCACCCCAAGGCGCATGTGGCGAAGGTGAAGGACGATGTGTACCGGCAGCTCCGGAAGTACCCGAGGCGCAAGGGCAAGATCTGGGTGCCCAACGAGGCGGTGCTCGCGGTGGGGCGGAAGTGAGCTAGCCCCGAATCGCGAACCAAAATGGCTTAATAGACTCCACGGCGGCACATCCTCACGCGAGATCACCTCTCGACAACCGCGGATCTCCCCCCGGTTAGCCGTTGGGGCCTTCGGCTCCTCAGCTCCATCCTGCTTTTGGCCGGTGCGACCATGCTCACGCTCCCCATCGCCGCAGCGACGCCACTGCCGCCAGCCACGGGCGACTGGATCATAGACGTGAACACTTCGGTAAGTGGTACCGACCTGCAGGTCAACGGGAGCATGGAGGTCACAAACAACTCGGTCCTCTCTCTTGACAACCTCACACTCACGCTTTCCGCCCCGGGCGGCGGCGTCGCGTGGGTGAACGTCGGCCGGGGCTCGACGGCGCTCTTCGACAACCTGAGCGTAGACCGGGGGTCGCTTGCCACCACACTGGGCGGCCGCATCGAGGGCGCCCTAACGCTGGGCAGCTCGACGTGGCGCAACATTAGCGCCGTGTACCCCGACGGGACCGGTGGACTTCTCGTCACCGGCGGAACCGTGGTCATGGCCTCGTCGCTCTTCTCGGACTGCGTGACCGGCTTCACCCTCTCCTCCGGTAGCCTCCGCGTCACGGACTCCCGCATCGAAGGTTGC
>JBGPNV010000201.1:0-4873 GCA_041487695.1 Thermoplasmata archaeon
CGCGGCGTTGAGCGGGAACGACCACTCGTTGCCGCCCAGGGCCGGCTGGAGGTTGCCGAGGTCCACGCGCCAGTCCACCCGCGTCACGGAGAGGCCCGAGGGCGGGAGCGCGCTCCCGCGGACCGTGGCCGCGCCGCTCACTGCCGACCCGTCGACGAGCCCGATGAAGGTAATCTGGACGCCTCCCGTGTTCACGACCTTGAACGGGGCCGTCGTAGGGTCGGACCAAACGCCGTTGGAGTCCTGGACGCGGAAGGCGACCGTGTGGAGGCCGAGCGTGAGGGTGTTCACCTGGAAGAGCGGCTGGTCCGAGAGCGGCCCATCGATGTTGCTCGTCCACTCGTAG
The DNA here is from genome assembly GCA_041487695.1 of Thermoplasmata archaeon. Taxonomy (GTDB): domain Archaea; phylum Thermoplasmatota; class DTKX01; order DTKX01; family DATEUP01; genus DATEUP01. Next base: position 347 of record JBGPNV010000201.1, read on the forward strand.
GCCGTGATCGAGGCGTCGGTTGCGACGCCATGGCCCTCGAAGACGACCGTCGCCCCCAGCATCTCCGGCGAGGCCGGGCTCACGGAGTCGATCACCGCCGTGGGTGGCCGCTGGCCGGGCTTGAGGACCGTGACCGTCGCGTTGCCCGGGACCTGCGACGGCGCGCCGTTGTCGTCGATCACCGTGAGCCTCGCGGTGTAGGTCCCCCCTTCCGTGTAGGAGTGGTTCGTCGTGGAGTCGTTCGACAGGAACGACTCGCCGTCGGCGAAGTCGAAGATGTATTGGGTGATCGACGAGTCGTCCGTCGAGGCCGAGCCGTCAAACGTCACCGTGTCGCCAATCTGGACTGAGGTCGGCGAGGCCGTGAGCCTGGCGACCGGCGCCTCGTTTGCCGAGCGCACGGTCACGGTGACCGTCATCGCGTCGTTGGCCGGCTCCTGGTCCTGCGGGGTGACACCCTCGACCCGAGCGCTGAGCGTCAGGGGGCCAGGCGATGCCGGCGCCGAGAAGAACACGGAGAAGTTCTGCGAGCCCACGAGCTTGCCAGCCGGCTTGCGCCCGACTTCCGTGCCGGTCGTTGGCGACCCGCGGTAGAAGACCACATCCGCGGCGCTCGGCGGCGCCGTCCCGACATTTTCCACGGTCGCGGTGAGCGTGACTTGGCCGCCCACGATCGGGTTTGCCGGCAGCGCCGCAAGGGCCGTCACCGCAAGGTCCACGGTGCCCTCGGGTTCTTCGACCCGGTAGATGCCGCCCGCGCGGAGCGTGAGGTTCTGGCGCAGACCCGAGGGCCAGACAATCCGGACGGTCGCGTTTTCGAAAAAGCCCGGCGCTCCCCGTGTTTGGAAGTTGCCGGCAAGTCCGAAGAGGAGGCGCATCGAGGACTGCACACCCGTGCCGTCGCCGCCCTGGACCTCCTGCATGAAAAGGCTCGGGTTCGGGTCGCCGACGATGGCAGGGGAGACCTCGACCCGCGCGCCGATCGCGGCCTTGTTCGAGGCGCGGCCGACGAGCTCGAGCTCGACATACGTGTTGTTGTTGCCGTCGTTGCGGAAGAGGCGCACGCCCTCGCTCGAACCGACGAGGAGGTCGAGGTCGCCGTCCCGGTCGTAGTCCGACCACGCCGCGCCCCACGCGTTCGTGACCGAGACGCCGGTCTGGGAACTCACCTCGCGGAAGAGGCGGGCATTCTGGTAGATGTGCGAAGCGGCCCCCTCATAGATGCTCGTGACGAAGAGGTCCGGGTACCCGTCGCCGTCGAAGTCCCCCCAAGTCGGGTCCGACGCCGTCTCGCAGTAGAGGATCCCCGACACCTGGCGCACGTCGATGAAGCTGTACGACGGGGGGCCCCGGTTCATGTAGAGTTGCGAGAAGTCCGAGCCCGTGGGGATCGTCCTCGGGTGGTCCAGGTTCGCCACAAAGAGGTCGAGGTTGCCGTCCTCGTCGTAGTCGGCGAAGTCGGACCCGATCGAGTGGCCGCACGGGGCGTTCGGCCGGGGGACCGTGCGGTTGTCGCAGTCCGTCCCCGTCGCCGCCGCGACGTCCGTGAACGTGCCGTTCTTGTTGTTCATCCACAGTTCGTTGGGCTCGAGCCTGTAATTCGAGACATAGAGGTCCGCCCACCCGTCGTTGTTGTAGTCGCCCCAGACGGCGCCCCGCGACCTGCGGGACTCGAAGAGCCCCGCCGTGAGCGTGGCGTTCGTGAAGGTCCCGTCGCAGTCGTTCTTCCAGAGGACGTTCGGCGTGCCCTGCGAGTTCGTCTGGTTGTCGAGGGGCGGCCATTCGTAATTCACGACATAGAGGTCAAGGCAGCCGTCCCGGTCGTAGTCGGCCCACGCCGCAGCTTCCGTCGGCAGGTCGTCCTTGACGCCGCCTGCCGCTGCCGTGACATTCGTGAAGCTGCCGTCCCCGTTGTTCCGGAACAGGGTGTCCCACACGCCGCGCCATGCGGTCGCGTAGAAGTCGAGCTTCCCGTCGTTGTTGTAGTCGCCCCAGACGCCCCCCGTGAAGTCGCCGCGCGTCCCTGCAGGGACCGAGACATCGGAAAAGGTGCCGTCGCGGTTGTTGTGGTACAGGAACCCTCCATTGAACATGACGTCGTCGTAGCCGTCGTTGTCGTAGTCGCCCCAGGCGAGCCTCGTGAAGTCCGCCCCCGCGAATCCCGCCGCCGCCGTCGCGTTCGTGAAGGTCGGCGCCGGGGAGTTGCCCGGGCCCGAGCGGTTCAGCCGAGTCCCATTGGGCAAGCTGCCGTTTGGAAGGGTGCCGTTGATGAAGGAGCCGTTCGGCAGGGTGCCGTTGATGAGGGAGCCGTTCGGCAGCGACCCGTTCGTCAGGTTGCCGCCCGGCAGCGGGCCGGGCGCCAGGGGCGGCGCCGCCGGAGGGCCGATTGGAAGTGCGGAGGCCGGAGCCGGCAACAGGAGGACCGCCGCGACGGCGAGGCAGAGCCACGCGCGGCCGGGTTTGCCTCTCATCGGTGCCTTTCCCCCAGCCAGAACGCTCCCGCGTCGATCGGGGAAGTGCGATATAAAACGCGCCGGAATGGGGGCCAACGTTGCCCGTCGCCCTGGGGGGGCCCCCCGAAGGGGCGCCGGCACCTTACCCTGTTACGCCCTACTTGCGCTGACGCGCAAGTCGCTTCCGGCGGCGCATCTTCTTTTTCCGCCACTTCCAGCGTTGCTTCCCGCGCTTCTTCCATGCGCGTGAAGAGCGTTTCAGGCATACACCGGCGCCGCGCATCCTAAGAACCGGCTATAAGGATTTGGGTGGCTGCGCGCGGCGAGCCTGAAAGGCGCGGCGAAGCGGGACGATCCAGGGAAGGTCGAGGGAGTCACTATCTACCTGCGAAGGCAGGCGAAGGCCATGCTCAGGATGGCCGCCGCAGCGCTGCCCGAGGACCTCGACCGCGCCTTCACGACGACCGTGGCGTTCATCACGACGAGGTCTTCGAAGGGGGACAACGTCATGGCCGCCGAGTGGACCTACCAGGTCTCGTACACGCCGTTCCTCGTTGCCGTGGTCGTCGACCCTCGCCACGCGACACACGCCGCCATCGTCGAGTCGAAGGAGTTTGGGGTGAGCCTTGCCTCCGACGACCAGAATGCGCTCTCGTCCTTTACTGGCGGGTTTTCGCAGCGGGAGGCCGAGAAGCTCACGAGCGGCGAGGTCCCCACGCGCCCCGGCGAGGTGATCGGCGCGCGCCTCGTCGAGGGTTCGCTCGCGCAGCTTGAGTGCAAGCTCGTCGCGACCCACGCGCTCGGCGACCACACGCAATTTGTAGGCGAGGTCGTGGCCGCCCGCGTTGCGCAGGGCAAGGGCCCGCTCATCCTCCACGGAGGGTACCACCGGCTTGGGGAAAAGATCCCGCGCGGCACGCGGCTTTTCCTCACCCTTACGCGCGAGGGCGACGCGCACGTGCGGGTCGACGGCTTCCTCTATGCCGACCGCCGCGAGGGCGCCCGCGTGGCGCTAACTGTCGAGGACGGCGAGGGCCATGCCCTCGAGTCCTCCGTGGCGGTCTCCGACCGGGGCGGGTTCTTCGAGTGGCACCCGGCCGCGCAGGGGGCCGCCCGCGCCTGGGGCGAGGTCGAAGGCGTGCGGTCGCAGGCCTCCTTACCCCCAGGGTAAGGGCGGAAGGGCCGTTATAGGCGGAGGCGATGCGCCGCGAGCGCGCGCGGCCCCCCCGCGCGCGGGCTTTGGGGGCTTGAGGGATTGGACGCCTTTGGTTGGGCCATCGTCGCCCTCGCGGTCTTCTTCCTCCTCTTCTTTTCCTTCACGAACGGCTTCAACGACGCGAGCGCGGTCGTCGCCACGACGATCGCCTCGGGCGCGGCCTCGCCCCGCAACGCCGTCACGCTCGCGGCCGTCTCGGGCGCGCTCGGCGTCGTCCTCGGCGGCAGCGCCGTCGCCAACACGATCAAGAAGATGGTCGTGCTGCCCGCGCACGTCTCCGGGGCCGCGCAGCTCTCGAGTGTGGCGATCATCGGCGCGGCCCTTGCAGGCGCCGTTGCCTGGAACCTCACGACCTGGCGCCTCGGGCTGCCCTCGAGCTCGTCCCACGCGCTCGTCGGCGGGCTCGTGGGGGCGGCGCTCGTCGCCCGCGGCCCCGACGCGGTGAACTGGGGGACCGCCTGGCTTGCCGACCCCCTGCACCACCCGATCGGCGGGCTCGCAGGCGTCGTCTTCGGCCTCGTCCTCGCCCCCGCGCTCGGGCTCTCGGCGGCCTTTGCCATCCACAAGGTCGTCAAGCTCGCGCTTCGCAACGCGCGCTTCCGTGTGAACCGTGAGCTCAAGCGCGCCCAGATCCTCACGAGCGCCGTCCTCTCCTTTGCCCACGGCGCGAACGACGGGCAGAAGGCCATGGGGATCTTCGCCGTCGTCCTGCTCTACAGCGACCTCGAGGGCGGCGACGCCGTGCCCCTGTGGGTGCGCGCAGTCGTCCTTGCGACGATCACCGCGGGCACGCTGGGCGGCGGGTGGCCAATCATGAAGACCCTCGGCCGGCGCATTTTCAAGCTCGAGCCCGTCCAC
>JBGPNV010000202.1:0-4815 GCA_041487695.1 Thermoplasmata archaeon
GCGCGAGCGCTTCGTCGTGCGCGTTCGAGTGCAGCGACTGCGTGCCCCCGAGCACCGCCGCAAGCGCCTGGAGCGTCACGCGCACGAGGTTGTTCTCGGGCTGCTGGGCCGTGAGCGTCGAGCCGGCGGTCTGCGCGTGGAAGCGCAGCATCATCGACCGCGGGTCGCGCGCGCCGAAGCGGTCACGCATGATGTGCGCCCACAGGCGCCTTGCGGCGCGGAACTTCGCAACCTCGTCGAGGATGTCGTTGTGCGCGTTGAAGAAGAACGCGAGCTGCGGGGCAAAGGTGTCCACGGGCATCCCCCTTTCCAGCGCGGCCTGCGTGTAGGCGATCGCGTCGGCCAGCGTGAAGGCCACCTCCTGCACCGCCGTCGACCCGGCCTCGCGGATGTGGTACCCGGAAATCGAGATCGGGTTGAAGTTGGGGACGTGCCTCGCACAGAATTCGATGATGTCGCAGGTGAGGCGAAGGGAAGGACCCGGCGGGAAGATGTAGGTCCCGCGGGCGATGTACTCCTTGAGGAGGTCGTTCTGCACCGTCCCGCGCACTGCCTGCCAGGTGACGCCCTGCCCTTTGGCGACGGAAAGGTACATCGCGAGCACAACGGCGGCCGTCGCGTTGATCGTCATCGAGGTGGACACTTTTCCAAGCGGGATCCCCGCAAAGAGCGCCTCCATGTCTTCGACGGAGCCGATGGGCACGCCCGCGCGCCCCACCTCACCCCGCGCGGCCGGGTCGTCCGAATCGAGGCCCAACTGCGTGGGCAGGTCGAACGCCGTCGAGAGCCCCGTCTGGCCATGGGTGAGCAGGTACCGGAAGCGCTCGTTCGTCTCGCGGGCCGTCCCGAAGCCCGCGTACTGGCGCATCGTCCAGAGGCGACCGCGGTACATTGTGGGGTAGATCCCACGCGTGAAGGGGAACTCGCCCGGGAACCCGAGGGTTTCCCGCAGGTCCTTTGGGCCGAGGTCTGCAGAGGTGTACATGCGCCGCCGCAGCGTTGCAGGCGCAGCCGCCGTCCCGGCCGAGCCTTCCGGGGCGCCCTTCGTGAACGGCGTGAGGACGTCGCGCTCCCACCGCTCGCGCTCCTTTGCGATCCGCCGGGCCTTTGGCGCCCTGCATCGTGCCGCGCTGCGCGCCATCCGCCGTTCGATCGCGGCGCTTTCTATTTAGCCCCTTTCGGGCCGCCGCCCCCCGCCTCTCACGCCGCGCCCGAAGCGCGGGCTGCCGGAAATGCTCATATGTCCCCGGCCGCCCTCCTCGACCCCGAGGACTGCGACGCGCGCTGGCGCGCCCCTGTCCCCAAGCGGGGGGAAACTTTTGGTGGAAGCCGAGCTCGAAGCCACGAAAAGCGCTCCGGACGCCGCGGGCCGGCGCACGCTCCTCGACTGGCCCTTTCCACGCTTCATGATGGCCGGCGCGCTTGCATCCGAGTTCTTCGCCATCGGGCTCTTCGTGGGGCCCACGCCCGCCAACGCCGTCTTTGTCGTCCCCTTCCTGCTGCCGATCCTCGTGCTCTGCGGCCTCGCGCTTTGGAAAAGGCGCCCTTGGATGTACCTCGCCGGCGGCATCACCCTTGTCATTTTTCCCACCCTCATCCTGGCGTTTTCCACCGACTCGTTCACCGTCCCGCAGCTTGGCCTCGTCTTCGACGCCGGGATGTTCCTCCTGCTTGCCCTGTTCCTCGGGCTGCCAAGCGGCGTCTGGGTCTTTGCCCACCGCAAGGACGGCCCCCCGTTCATGAGCGCGCGCGACGGGCTGCGGACCCGCTTCGGAGTCGTCTCGGTGCTCGTGGGCGGGATGCTGCTTGGCAGCGCGCTCGCCGGAGAGGCGGCGCACTTCAATGCGACCGCGGGGGCGGGCGTGAACGCCGGCTCCGACCTATCGCCCGAGGCGTGGCTGAACGTCACCGCGCAAAACTACCTCTTCGTGCCAAGCAACGTGAGCGTCCCCCTTGGAAAAATTGTCGAGGTCACCGTCGAAAACAAGGACTCCGCGCTGCACACCTTCACCTACACCGTGCACGGAGGGACCCCGGAGGAGCGTACCTACACCCACAACCTCCTGCCCTCCTCCACGACCACGTTCACGATTCTCCTCTCCCAGCCCGGCGCTGTGGACTTCTGGTGCGTGCCCCACCGGTCGACGGGCATGGTCGGGACCTTGAACGTCGCCTGAACGCCGCCGGCCCGGTGAGGTCGGCCCTGGACGGCCCGGGGTCGGGCCGAGCGGCAGTCGGGGACGCGCGCGCACGCGCGCGGACTCGTGGAGGTCCGCGGTCCTGCCCGCCGACGGCCCCACCGCCGCCCTGCCCCGAGGCTGACGCGGGCCGCGTCCCGTTTCGCGCTCTCGAACGCTGGGTCAAGGAGCGCGAATTCGCCCTCGGTTCCTCTCGCCGATTCGGGTCTTGAGCCCCTTGCCGCCCGCGCGCAAGGGACCCACCCAAGGGAGGCCTCCTTGGAGCCACCGGGCCTTTCGTGGTGCAAGATCGCCCTGCTGCAACTTGACGGGGCGGAACCTCTTCAATAGACCGACCGCTCACGGTACTCGCCAAAGACGCGCCGGAAAACGTCCGTGGTTTCTTGGAGCGTCACATACGCCTTCGCGCACTCGAGGATGGGCGGCATCGTGTTCGCCTCGCCCTCGGCCGCCTTCTCGAGGGCCCGCAGCGCCTTCTCCGCACGCGCAGGGTCGCGGGTCTTCCGAAGGCGCCTAAGGCTCTCGACCTGTTTGCTCTCCCCTTGGGGGTCCATCTCGAGGAGAGCCGGCGACAGGTCCTCCTCGATCGTGAAGTCGTTCACGCCAACGATGGTCCGCTCCTTCGCGTCGATCTCCTTCTGGTAGCGGTACGCCGCGTCGGCAATCTCGCGCTGGAAGAAGTTCTTCTCGATCGCCTTGATGACGCCGCCCAGCGCTTCGATGCGGTCGAAGGTGGCCATCGCCTCCTCCTCCATCTGCTGCGTGAGCGCCTCGAGGTAGTACGAGCCTGCAAGCGGGTCGATCGTCGAGGCCGCGCCCGACTCGTGCGCGATGATCTGCTGCGTCCGCAGCGCGATTCGGACGGCCTTGTCCGAAGGCAGCGCAAGGGCCTCGTCGAGCGAATTCGTGTGGAGGCTCTGCGTGCCCCCAAGGACCGCCGCGAGCGCCTGGATGGTCACGCGGGCCACGTTGATCTCCGCCTGCTGCGCGGTGAGCGAACACCCGGCCGTCTGCGCGTGCGCCTTGAGGACCCACGAGCGCGGGTCCTTTGCCCCGTAGCGCTCGCGCATCACGCGCGCGAAGATCCGCCGGCCCGCGCGGAACTTCGCGACCTCTTCGAAGAGGTCGTTGTGCACGTTCCAGAAGAACGAGAGCTTCGGCGCCAAGTCGTCGACCTTGATCCCCCGCTCGATCCCCGCGTCGAGGTACGCGAAGCCGTCGGCAAGCGTGAAGGCAAGCTCCTGCACGGCCGTCGAGCCCGCCTCACGGATGTGGTACCCGGAGACCGAGATGGGGTACCAGCGCGGCATGTGCTCGACGGCATACTCGAAGGTGTCCACAACAAGGCGCATGGACGGCAGCGGCGGGAAGAGGAATTCCTTCTGCGCGATGTACTCCTTCAGGATGTCGTTCTGGATCGTGCCGCCCATCCGGTCCTCGGGGACTCCCCGCTTCAGCCCGTTCACGATGTAGTAGGCCCAAATCGTGGAAGCCGGGCTGTTGATCGTCATCGAGGTCGTGACCCGACCGACGGGGACCCCTTCGAAGAGCGCCTCCATGTCTTTGAGGCAGGACACGCCCACCCCGCACTTGCCAAATTCCCCCACAGCCCAGGGGTCGTCCGTGTCATAGCCGTAGAGTGTCGGGAGGTCGAAGGCGATCGAAAGGCCGGTTTGACCGTGGGCGAGCAGGTACTTGAGCCGCGCATTCGTCTCCGTTGCGGTCCCAAACCCCGAAAACTGCCGCATCGTCCAGAGCCGCCCCCGGTACATCGTGGGGTACACGCCGCGCGTGAACGGGAATTCCCCGGGGAAGCCGAGGTCGTTGAGCTCGTCAAAGGAACCGAGGTCTTCCGATGTGTAGAGGCGCTTCACCCTGACCGACGATGTGGTCCGGAAATCTTCGGCCCTCTCGGGCGACTTCTGGACAAAAGGCCGCAGGGTCTCGCCCTCCCACCGCTCGCGCGCACGCCGGGCCGCATCGCCCTTGGAGGGGCGCGGGCCTTGCGCCCTCGGCTTCGCTGGAGGTGAGGCGCGGGTCGCCATGGGTGCCGGCATCCCACCGGGGACGCCTGGGAAAAGGGTTTCGCCGCCCCCGGGCGCTTCCGCCGCGCCGCTTGGGTCAAGCCGCCGAATAGACCGCGCCGAAGTAGTAGGCAATGAACGCGCCCGAGAGGATCGTGACAAGCGCCATCACGTGGTCGAACCGGGGCAGGACCTTCTTGAGCCGGCCCTCCACGGCCGCCGGTGAGGCCGTTGCGAGGACCGTGACGAGGGTCATCAGCGAGCCCTTGCCGAGGGCGTAGGCCGCGAACGCGGCCAGGCCGGCCGGCCCCCCCAAGACAGCCGCCAACGAGACGACGACGAGGAAGATCGGGAAGGTGCACGAGAGCGACGCGAGCCCGTAGGCCACGCCGTACAGGAAGAACCCGAAACGCCCGGAGCGGGCGGGGTCGAAGGTCGGGATCCTGACGGGTAGGCGCCGGCCCGTAAGTGTCCACAAGCCCACCACGACAAGGACGACACCCACCGCGACGGCCACCCACCCGAGGCCCCCCTTGAGCGCGCTGCCGGCATAGGCGATCGGGAACCCGATCGCGAGGAACACGACGAGGAAC
>JBGPNV010000203.1:0-4785 GCA_041487695.1 Thermoplasmata archaeon
CCCTCATCGCGGAGGCGCTCGCCGCCGAGATCGTCCATGTGTTCCGGGAGAGCCACGGCCTGGAGACGCTCGTGGGGCCCGCGGTCCCCGTGTCCGCGGCTTCATGGGCCGCCTCCTTCCCCGGCACGGTCTCGCTCAGCTTCGAGGCCGCGCGCGCGGTCCTCGGCGATGCGGTCAAGTCCATGGCGCGCTCGGGCGCGAAGCAGCTCGGCCTCGTGAACCTCCACTTCGACCCCGAGCACATGCGCGCCGTGCGCGAGGTCGTGAAGGCGTCGCAGGCCGGCGGCTTCAAGGGGCTCCTCTTCCCCGACTTCACGCGCGGGCCGATGGCTGCGCGCATCTGGGGCGAGTTCGCGAGCGGCGCCTGCCACGGGGGCATGTTTGAGACGAGCCTCGTGCTTGCCTCGCGCCCCGAGCTCGTGAGGCCGAGCTACAAGACCCTGGAGCCGCGCGAGGTCGACCTCGCGGAGGCCATCCGCTCGGGCAAGAAGTCCTTCGAGGAAATCGGACTTAAGGAAGCCTACTGCGGGCACCCCGCGCAGGCCACACCGGAAGAGGGACGGCGCCTGTACCGGCTCCTCGCCGAGATCTTTGTGGATGAGGCGATGGCCGCCTGGAAGAAGGCGTGATCAGGCTCCGACGCGCAGTCGCGAGCCCCGCTCGACGGTAATCTTGCGTTCTTTGAGGTCGGCAAGGAGCGCCTGCGCGAGGTCGTCGTGCTGGCCGAGCGCCTCGGGCGGGTGCGAGCCGGGAATGTCGAAGCGGCGCAAAGCGAGCAGGTGGGCGGCCGCGGCGCCCGTGAAGGCGGTCGTCCGGGACATGGCCGTGAGGCCTCCCTGCGCGCGGTCGATGAGCCGGAAGTCGAGGCGCCTGGCGCCTCGCTGCGCGTGGACTTCCATGAGGAGGACATCGGGGTTGCGCTCGGCCGGGTAGGCCTTGGCAAGCTCGGCAGCGGTCTTGGCAAGCGCCGATGGCCGCGTGGGGCCCTCGGCGAGCCGGCCCTCCTTCTTTAGGGTCCGCATGGCGGTCAGGTGGCCGGGCCATCGCAGCGTCAGCTCGCGCATCCAGCCGCAGTCGGAAAACGAATCGAGGAGCGTGCGCAGGCCGTCGCTCGGGAAGGCCTCGAGCGTGCCGAGCGAGCCGTCCTTCAGGTGCTCGGTTTCGGAAGGCGCCAGGGGGTCGGGGGCGGCGTTCCTACCCCGCCGGCGCATCCTGGCAGGGCGTAGGTATTCGGCCATCAGGTCCTCCGCGTTGAAGTAGACGGCGTGCCGGAAGTCGAAGGCGCCCTTGGGCGCCGGGACCTTCTGCGGGAGGCCGCCGACGTAAATCGTGAGGTGTGTGAGGCCGCCAAGTTCGCGAGCGGCCACCGCCGCAATCACGTGGCTAAGGCCGGGCGCGACGCCCACGTCGCGCACGAGCGGGACGCCGCTGCGCCTTGCGATCCGGTCGAAGCGGGGGTTTGCGGCCTCCGGCGTGAAGCTCATGTCCACGACGGGTGTGCCCATCGGCAGGACATCGGGGATCGCCCCGTCCGCGATGGAGCCTGGCAGGGCGATGACGCACGCATCGGCTTCGCGGACGAGGCGCGCGACCGCGCCCCGCTCGGTTAGGGCATCCAGGGGCGCGTGGCGGATCTTCCGGAATTTCGCAGGGATGCGAGGGGCGAAGGGGTCGACGACCACGACGGCTCCCGTGTCCCTTCGCACCGCGAGGTCGCGCGCGACCGCTCGGCCCTGCGCGCCCCCGCCCAAGACCACGTAGGAGAGGCTCAAGGGCGAGGAAACGCCCTCGGGCGATTTAGCCTTGCACCTCGGGCCGCGCGCATCATTTCGCGCGCCGGCGGCGCCAGACAACGTAAAGGCCTCCGGCCACGCTGACCACGGCCAGCAAGAAGAACGGCCACAACGGGAAGGCGGATGGCGCCTCAATTGCGCCTGAGCCCCCGGGGCCCGGCCCCTGGGCCGGGTCCACCGTGAGCACAAACACCCGTTCGTCAAAGTTGTAGGTGGGCGCGCGCGGGTGGGAGGCCCGTGCGGTGAATTGGAAGCTCCCGGACTCTGTCGGCGTGCCGCGGAGCGACCCGTTGTCATCGATCCGCATGCCGGAGGGAAGCGCGCCCGAGGTGATCGACCAGAGGGGGTCGGTGGCCGACCCGACCGCCCCGAGGGCAAAGACGAACGCGGCGCCAAGCCGCGCGTGGGGGAGCGTCGTGTTGTTGACCGAGAGGCGGTAGACATCCAGGGTCAGGTTGCGCTCGTCGTGGAGGCTCGGGTAGCCGAGGTGGTCGACGGCGAGGTGGACGCGGAAAGACCCGCCCTCAACGTCGGCGCCTGAGAGAGTCCCGTTGCGGCTATCCAGAACGATTCCGTTGGGCACGCCGGTCGCCGACCAGCGCACCTCGGCCGAGGTGTTCTGCCCGGCGTAGACGAGGTGGGTGACCGGGTAAGGGAGCCCCACTTCGACAAACGGCAGGGAGGAGGTGACAATCGTGAGGCTGCGCACGACGGGCGCGACATGGAGCGTGAAGGCCCGCGAGTCGTTGCGGGCGGCCGCGTCCGACACCGTGATCGTGAAGACGAAATCGCCGAGGACAGTGGCAAGGCCCGAGAGGCGCGCGAGGGCCGGGTCAAAGGAAAGGCCGGGGGGCAGGCTGCCGGCGGTGAGGGCCCAGCGGAGTGGCGCGAGGCCTCCGAGGGCCGTCAGAGTCACGTTATAGGGCTCCCCCAAGAGGGCCGGTGGCAGCACGGGCACGGCGAGGAGCGGCGGACCGCCAGCGGCAGGCCCAACGGTGAAGGTGAAATTCGCGAACAGGACCTGTCCGCCGGCGTCGGCGATGCGGAACTCGACCGGGAAAAGCCCCGAGGCAACGGGTGTGCCGCTTAGGACCCCGGTGGTCGGGTCGAGCGAAAGGCCGCCGGGCAGGACGGACGAGCCGGCAAGCGCCCAGGTGTAGGGCGGAGTGCCCCCGAGCGCGGCGAGCAGGAAGGTGTAGGGGAGGCCCTGCTGGCCTTGGGGCAATTCCGGGAATGCGACGCGCAGCTCGTCGAGGACGTGGAGGAGGTAGGCATGCGTGGCCGTGCGCCCTTGCGAATCCGTGGCGCGGACGGTGAAGAAGAAGTCGCCGAAGGCCGTCGGCGTGCCGGAGATGTGACCGGAATAGGCAGCAAGCGTGAGGCCGGGGGTCAAGGTCCCTGAGTCGACGGAGAACACGAAGGGGCCCTTGCCCCCGCCTGCGGCGAGCGGGACGAGGTAGGGCTGGTTCGCGATGGCGTCGGGGAGGATGTCGGGTTGGATCGAGACGGGGTCTTGGACCTCGATCCAAAAGGCCGCCGTCTCGGTGCGCCCGACCGACGAGTTGACCTCGACGGTGAACGAGAAGTTCCCAGCCACGGCGGGCGTGCCATCGATGAGCCCGGTGGAAGCGGCAAGCAACAGACCGGGCGGGAGGCCCCCCAAGGAAACGCGCCACGAGAAGGGCGGGTAGCTTCCGTTCACCGCCACCGCATCCGAGTAGGGGACGCCCACCGTGGCCGGAGAAAGCGACGCGGTGACAACCACGAGGTCGTCGGTCACGTCGATCGTGAGGTTTCGGGTCGATGTGCGGCCGGCGCTGGAGGCCACCTGCACGGTGAACGCGAAGGTGCCTGCGGCGCCGGGGGTGCCGTTGATGAAGCCCGAGGGCCCGTCAAGCGAAAGGCCCCCGGGAAGCGCCCCCCCGACGACCGACCAGGTGAAAGGCGGCGAGTTGCCCGTCACGGCGAGCCCAGCCGAGTAGGGTTGGCCGAGAAGACCGCCCGGCAGGACGCCCGTGGTAATGGAGGGGACGGACTGGTAGGCGATGCGCCGGAGCTCCTGCGTGGCGACCGAGGTGTACCAGATCGCGCCGTCGGGGCCCACCTGCATGTCGGTCGTGTACCCGTAGAAGTTGGCAAAATTCAGGGCCGTGACGCCGGGGACGAGCGACCAGGTCGACGCGTTCACATCAGGCCGGAGTGCGCGCAGGGGGTCATGGTAGAAGTCCAGGAAGAAGGGATTCTCATCGAACTCGGGGGGAAAGCTCGCGTCCGTCGGGTAGGAAACCCCTCGGTAGACGGCGCCGAGGATGATGGCCGAGCCGATGTTCGGGAACGCGTAGATGGGCCGCGTCCAAGTCGGGAAGGCCGAGTCTTTGGGGCAGAGGGAGGTGCGGTAGGTCGCGTTGGCCTCGAAGTAGGGCCAGCCGAAGTTCTCGCCTCCCGCGGACACATCGACCTCCTCCCAGGTGCTTTGGCCCACATCGCCGATGAAGAGCTTGCCGGTGAGGCGGTCGATGTCAAAGCGGAAGGGGTTTCGAAGCCCGTAGGCCCAGACGAGCGAGGCGTTCGCGTCCGAGGCGTTGTAGAAGGGGTTGTCCGTGGGCGCGAGGGTGATTCGGTTGGAGGGGTCTGCAGAGTCGTCCACGTTGAGGCGCAGGATCTTCCCGGCGAGGAAGGACAGGTCTTGGGCGTCGCAGCCGCCCAGCGCGTCGTCGCCGAGGCTGACGTAGAGGTGCCTGTCAGACCCGAACCGAACGGTGCCACCGTTGTGGTTCGTGTTTTGGTTGGACAGGTCGGGAAGGTACACGAGCCGCGAGGCAAGGTCGACGGAAGGCGGGCCCGCGCCGCCGGCGTTCGTGATGTTGAGGCGCGCGAGCTGCACGGAGCCGTTGAGGGTGTAGTGCACGTAGATGTAGGGCCGCGCGGGGTAGTCGGGGTCGACGGCCACCCCGAGCAGCCCCTGCTCGCCGGCGGTCGACAAAGGCGCAAG
>JBGPNV010000204.1:0-4774 GCA_041487695.1 Thermoplasmata archaeon
CACGAAGTGCGCCGTGCGTTTCACGGTGAGCCGGATCTTGTCGGGGATCGAGAAGAAGGCCGCCTGGTACGCGAGGTCCCAGGTCGGGTCCGTCACGACCGTGATGCCGTCGGCGGGGTCGAAGGGGACGCCGTGGTAGAACTGGGTCGTGATGAGGTGGGACCCCGCCGTCGTCTCGGAGGGCATGGTGAAGCGGAAGAGGTAGGTGCCCGGGCCTGCCGTGACCGCCGTGTGGTCGACGCTGTGGAAGTGCAGCCCGATGACGAGCGCTGGCGTGCCGTTCCAGTACTCGAGAGTAAGGCCCTTGGGGTCCCAGCCCGGGTGGCCGGCCTGAGGCGCGCTCATGACAAGGCCGGAGGCCGCGGGCGTCGTGAGCGACGTCCGGTTGTACCAGGTTAGGCCGCCGTCTGGCGAGAGCGCGACCTCGAAGGTGTCGTCGAAGGCCATGTTGTACCACAAGAAGAAGCGCAACTGGGGCGCGGCCGTGGGCGCGGTAAGGTCGATGGCCGGGGAGACGAGCCAGGTGTCGAGCCCCTTGCCGTAGTTTCCGGTAAGGCCCGTTCCGGCCATGTCGACCGAGCCGGGCTCCACCGGGGTCGGGCAGCTCGTCAAATTGTAGCCAGGGTCGTTCGGGGCCAGCCGGCAGTCAGGCCGGTCGAGCACCCCGACCGTCCACGTCCCGATGCCCGTGCCCGACTGGTTCCACTGGGAGGCGTTGAGGTCCTCGAAGTCGTCGCTGAAGGTCGTCCCTTCCACCTGGACATTGTCGAAGAAGGCGCCAGGGCCCGTGAGGCCGAGCAGCTTGCCGTCCATAAGGATCTGGATCGGCCGGCCCGGGACCGCTTCGTTGCGAGAGCCCGTAAGCCCCCCGTAGAACGTGATCGTGTCCCCGACAACGACGGGGTTGAGGTCCGCGCTCTCTGTCAGGGTCGTCTCACAGGTCTGGTAGATCCGGAAGTCCCTGAAGGTCGAGGCGAAGTAGGTCGCGTTGTTCGCCGCGCTCTGGTTGTCGTAGGTGAGCCGCAAGAGGTGGCCGCCGCACCCGACGTCCGGGAGACGCGGGATGACGAATGAGAAGGTCCCGTTCACAAAGCGGAAGGGCTGGGGGATCTGGGAGGTCGAGTTGCCCGTAATCACCGGCGCGCCGGGGTCGTAGAGGACGCCGTCGTACTCGACCGTAAGCGTCTGGTTGGGCACCCCGAGGTCGAGGTCGTTCGAGGCGTTGATCGAGCCGTTGCCCACTGTCGTCTCGAAGAGCTTCGCGTCGAAGGTGAACGGTCGCGTCGTGTTGTTCGCAAGCGCGACCGGCTTGGCGCCAGCGGCGATATCGCCGTCCGTGGGGACTTGCACGGCGCCTGCAAGGTCCAGGACGAAGAGGATGATCGAGGTCTGGGAGCCGACAATGACACTCTGGGGCTGCGGGTCGAAGGCACGGGCGTACCACCAGTTTTCCGCCACGTCAGGCGCCACGTCGGCCACGCCGTGCACCGCGATCCGCTCGCCGTAGCCGGTGCGGACGGGGTTGAAAGGCGCGCGCGGCGTGGCGAGCAGGTCCGAACCGGCCTTCGTCGTGGGCACCGCTGCGCCCGAGGGTGCCGTCGGCTGGTCGACCGGCGAGAGGTGGACCTCCGCGGCCGAATCGACGGCCGTGGCGGGCGCCTCCGCCGCCACAACGGCGGCTACCGTCCAGAAGTTGAGCACAAGGGCCAAGAGAAGAGCCAGAACCTTTCGCACGCGAGGGGCCTCCGGGGTATCGTTTTGGGCAGATTGGGGGGCCGTCAATCCCTAGTTGCAATTATCACGGCCAGTTAGGACAAACGGCGCGTGAATTCCTGCCTCGGATGGAGGGTACCATATAAAAGCGTTCCTAACGCGTTGACCCAAACTTCCGGGCGCGAGGATGTGCTGGCTCGCCGGATTTACGCCTCGCCCAAAAACCCCGAGGTTTGAAAGCGCCCTGCATGTTTTTCCCTTCAAGGCCCCGTGAAGCGCCGGGGGGTGGGCCATGCGTTCCTTCGTCCGGTCGGTGGGCTTTCAGATCCTCCAAGCCAAACCCCACAAGGTCTTCGCCCTCTCCGACGACTTGGCGTTCCTCGAAGCCGTGCTCGACGAAGTGGGCGCGGTGCCGGTCCTTGTCGCCACCTCGAGCGAGCGTGTCGAGCGGGCGATGGAGATCCGGGCCGTGCCCTGCGAACGGTTCCACAAGCCCGCGGCGAGCGGGTTCCAGGTGCTCGAGCAGGCCGCCTCGCTCCTCGCGAAGGCCTTCGCCTCGGGCCTGCTGGATGCGCACGAGAGGGTCCTCGCGGTCGTCTTCACGGCGCTCCATGCGACGTTCCTGTTCAACGTGGACGACATGGGGCTCGTGAACCTCCGGCGCGAAGTCGGCGGCGCGATCCCCCCCGAACTGCTCGAAGTCGTGCTCGACATCTCCTTCGAGGTCGCGCGGGAGGGCCGCGAAGGGTCGCACGTGGGCGCCCTCTTTGTCCTTGGGGACTCCGACCGAGTGATGGAGCACTCGCGCCCGCGGATCATCAACCCCTTCCACGGCCACGGCCGGCAGGAGCGGCTCGTCTACCCGCTGGAGAACCGTCAGACCGTGAAGCAATTCGCGATGCTTGACGGCGCGACCCTGATCGACGCGGCGGGCGTGGTCGTGGCGGCGGGCCGCTACATTCAGATCAATTGGGACGTCTACCTGCAGGGGGGCTTGGGCGGGCGGCACCTCGCCGGCGCCTCGATCAGCAAGGACACAGGGGCCGTGGCCGTCGTCGTGAGCTCGTCGAATGTCATCCGCGTGTTCAAGGGCGGCCGCGAGATCTACCGCATCAACGCGGTCTAGAGGGGGGCAAGGGTGGCGGCGCGCGCGCACTTGGTGTTCGAGGGCCGCGTCCAAGGCGTGCTCTTCCGCGCCAGCACGCAACGGATCGCGCGCGAGCTCGGGCTCACCGGGTGGGTCCGCAACCTCCGCGACGGGACCGTCGAGGCCGTTGCAGAGGGAGCCGAGGCCGACATCAAGGCGCTTGTGGGGAGGCTCAAGGTCGAGGTCGAGGCGGCGCGCGTAAAGCGCGTGCGCGAGGCATGGTCCGAGGGGCCCGCCGAATTCAAGGTCTTCGAGGTGCGCGGCGAGTTCTAGGGCCGGCCTGCGGGAGGACCCTCAGGAGCGCGGCCCGAAAGAGGAGCGCGTCGGCAAGGACCTCAACATGGTCGAAGGCGAGGCGCGCACGGCGGGCGCGCGCGATCGGCACAAAGGCCGCGGCTGCCGCGTCGTCGCCGGCACGCAGCGTGCCGCCTGCGCGTTCGGCAAGGTAGACGGCCGTGGCGGTCGGCCCGCGCGGGTCGCGCCCGGGCGCGGAGTACAGGCCCACAAGCCCGACGAGGCGCCCCTCGAGGCCGGTCTCCTCGCGAAGTTCTCGAAGGGCGGCGACCTCGGCAGACTCGTCGCCCTCGACGAAGCCGCCCGGCAGGGCGAGAGCGCCCTTGAACGGCGCCTTGCCGCGGCGTACGAGAAGGACGCGGCCGCGTTCAATGAGGACGACGTCGGCCGTTAGCGCGTGGCGGGGGCGCCCGTCGGGACCTAGGGGGATCCGGGAGGAGCGGGCAGCGCGGGCCACCGGTTCACCTCAGGAGGACGACAGGGACATCGTCGCCCGAGGCCGGCGCCGGCCGGCCAGGCGGGACGGCGATGAAACCGTCGGCGTACGCGGCGCCGGTGACCGTCATAGAATCTCGGATGACGGGCACGGCTTTGCCCCCCTCGAGGCGCACGAGCACGAGCGTAAGGAAATCCGGGGGGCTCGACGAAGCGAACGTCCGCGCATCCCCCTCCAGGCGCACCCGAGTCGTGGTGACCGGGGAGGGCGCCGCGCCGGAGAGCCCGGAAAGCACGCGGTCAAGGAAGAGGTGCGCGGCTACCATGCATGACGTGGGGTTCCCGGGCAGCCCGAGGACGGGCCGGCCGTGGACCTGGCCGAAGAGGACGGGCTTCCCCGGCCGCACCCGGACGCCGTGGAAGGCGACCTTGCCGGCCCGCGCGAGCCCTGAGGCGAGGAAGTCCTTCGACCCGGCGCTTGAGCCGCCGGTGAAGACGCCAGCGTCGTACCCGGCGACTTCGAGGAGCGCCGCGTCGAGCGCCTCTTCGGTATCGGGGAGGATGCCGTGGCGCTCCGGGACGCCGCCCCGGGCCTCGACGAAGGCGGCGAGCCCATAGGAGTTCGACTCGCGCACGCGGCCGTCGAGCAGGGGCGCGCCGAGCGGCTGGACTTCGTCTCCCGTGGGGACGATGAGGACGCGGACGCGCTCGCGCACGAGGACCGTGGGCGCGTGGGCGGCCGCCGCGGCCGCGACCTTCGCGGGCGTGAGGACCTGGCCTCCCGCGACGAGGACTTCGCCCGCGCGGTAGTCGCTTGCGCGCCGCATGACGTGTTGGTACCGTGCAATGGGGCCGACGACCTCGACCCGTGCGGTGTCGGCACCCGGTCGCGACTGCTCGACGGGCACGACCGCATCGGCGCCCTGAGGGAGTTCCGCGCCCGTGGCAATTTCCGCGCACGTGCCCACCTCGAGAGCGCGGGCAAGCGGGGCGCCAGCCATCGAGCGCCCGAGCACCTTGAGGGCCCGGGCCTCGCCGGCCTTGAGACTTGCAAGTTCGACGGAAGACACCGCGTAGCCGTCCATCCGGGAGCGGTCGGAGGCCGGCGCGTCCTCGGCCGCGCGGACCTCGTCGACCAACACGCGCCCGCCGGCAAAGGTGAGGTCCACGCGCTCGCTGCGCTCG
>JBGPNV010000205.1:0-4754 GCA_041487695.1 Thermoplasmata archaeon
CTCATCGTCCTCGCCGCCAACGGCTCGTCCTTCACCCTCCACACTCCCCCAAACTATTACGGCTCCACGAGCTTCAACATCACGGTCTTCGACGAGGCCGGCAACTCCCTCACCCGCACCATCGCCGTCACCGTCTACCCCGTCAACGACCCTCCGACCCTCACGCCGCTTTCCGACCTCACCCTCTTCGTCCACACGGGCGGGAACGTGACGGCCTCCGTGGTCGGCGGGGACATCGACGGGCCCAGCCTCACCTATGCGTGGCTCGTCGACGGCGCGCAGAGCCCCTACCTCCTCGAGTCGCCCAACTTCACCTACATCTCCCCCGAGGACGACCGGGGGACCCATACGCTCACCGCCCTTGCAACCGATTCCCTCGGGGCCCACGCGCAGGTCTCCTTCACAGTCCACGTCTTCGAGGGCCCGACGCTCACCTACAACTCGCCCCAAGTCGCCGCCGTCCGCGTCGCAAACGGTACGACCCTCGCGTTCGAAATCCGCGCCAGCGACCCTGACACGGCTACGCTCGCATACTCCTGGTCGAGCGGGCCCGTGGCCTTCGGTGGCGGGCCCAACCTGACCCGCTTCTCCCTCCTCGTTGCCCAGAGCGCCCCCTTCGACGTCCTCGCCGTCGCGGCCGACAACGGCTCCTTCGTCGGCTTCCTCTGGCACATCACCGTCGAGGAAATTCCCCCCGACCTTGTATCCATCCTCGCGCCCTCCGAGGGCTCGGCCTTCACCGCCAACGCCGCGGTCTCCGTGAGCGCCCTCATCGACCCCCGTTTGTCGGACCTCACCGTCCGGTGGTCTCTCGACGGGGCGTTCCTGTCCCTCGCCGAGGACGCCCGCACGCCGACCCTCCCCGGCCCCTCAAACCATACGCTGATGCTCGATGTCAGCGGGGTCTACAACGCCACGCTCCCCTACGCCGTCCACCTCACCGTGAACTTTACCGTCCTTGCGCCCACGCCCCCAAACAACTCGAACGGCAGCGGCAACGGCAACGGGAACGGCGGCACCTTGCCCGCCTCCGGCGGCGACCTCCTCCTCGTCGTCCTCGCCATCCTCCTCGCCGCCACACTCGGCGCGGCCCCCGTCCTGCGGCAGCGCCGCCGCCGCGCGCCCCCCACCTAACGCCTCGCCGGCGTCGGTCTTGGCCAGGATTCCCGGATCCGCTTCTCCGCCTCGAAGGCCTTCAACAGCCCCAACACCGGCGGCGGTACGAGGTCCTCGACGGCCGAAAGCCCCCTCTCCTTCACCGATTCCCGGATCTTGGACCCCACATACCTCTCGCGGTCGAACATCGGGGTCGCCCGCACCTCGAGCCCCGCCTTCGCAAAAAGCTCGGCCGTCCACTCGTTGTTCGTGAAGACCACATCAAACGGCCCGCAACAGCCCTGCACATGGGCCACCCACCTGTCGTCGTCGAAGATGTCGGGCACCTCGTCCACGCGGCCAACCTTCAGCCCAAGCACCTGGTCGGCCGCCCCGACCATCGCCCGGCGCTCGGCCGCCGTGAACGGGTTCTCCCGCGTGTGGGAAAACTGCGACGAGCCAATCCCGAGGTGGACCTCGAGCCCCTCCATGCGCACCCACTCAATCGCCCGCACGTGGCCCCAGTGCACCGGCTGGAAGCGCCCAAGGATCAGTCCGACCCTTCCCACCGGCAAGCGCCCCCCTCGTGGCGCCGATCGCCCAAGGACCTCTTTAGGCCTCCCTATCGAGGGCCCTTGTTCGTCGGGCCTGCCCGTCAGTGCGGCGCTACGTCGCCAAAGGGCGGCGCCGCAATCCCCGGCCGGCCCCGCCCCAGGTCCTTCACCATTTCCGCCAGTCTGTCGAGGAAGCCCTTCTTCTCCGGCCCGACGAGCGCCACGTTGAGGACCTCCCGCAAGTTGTCCACCGGGATGATCTCGATCATCTTCGCGTACCGCTCCTCGATCAGGACGTCCCGCAAATTCGCGCGCGGCACAATCACCCGCTTCATCCCGGCCTCCGCCGCGGCCTCGATCTTCGCCGTGATCCCGCCCACGGGCAGCACTTGCCCCCGCACCGAGAGCGAGCCGGTCATCGCCAGGGTCTGGTCGACCGGGATGTTCTCCATCGCGCTGATCACCGCCGTGGCCACCGAGATCGACGCCGAGTCGCCCTCCACGCCACCACCGGCCGTCTCAATGAACTGGATGTGGCAGTCGTGCTGCCGGATGTCCGCGCCCGTGTACTTCTTGATGAGCGCCGAAACATTCTGGACCGCTTCCTTCGCGATTTCCCCGAGCGAGCCCGTCGCGATGATCCGGCCCTCGGTTGCCGACTGCGCCGGCGTCACCTCCGCCACGATCGGCAACACGAGCCCCGAGAGCTCCGTGAGCCCCGACTCCGCGCCGAGCACGGCGAGGCCGTTCACACGCCCCACAATCTCGCCAGTCGTCACGAGCCCCCGGTAGTCCTTGATCCGCTCGATCATCTGATCCGCGATCTGCTGCTCGAGCGGCCTTGCAATCTTCTTGGCCGCCGCCACATGCTCCGGCGTCACGACAGGCGCCTGGCGCTCCTTCGCCACATCGCCGGCTGTCCGCACCAGGCCCCCAAGCTCGCGCAGCCGCAGGGAGAGCTTCCCCCTCGAGCCCGAGCGCCGCTGGGCCTCCTTGATGATCAGCCCCACCGCCTCGCGGTTGATCGGCGGAATCTTCTGGTCTTTCGCGACCTCCTGCGCCACGAACCGGATCAGCGCCCTGCGGTTCTCCTCCGTGTCGGGCATCGTCGAGCGCACGTAGATCTCGTACCCGTAGCCACGGATCCTCGACCGGAGCGCGGGGTGCATCCCCTCCACCGCGTCGACATTGCCCGCCGCGACGAGGATGAAGTCGCAAGGCACCGGCTCGGACTTCACCATCGCGCCCGAGGAGCGCTCGCTTTGCCCCACAATCGAGAATTCCTTCTCCTGCATCGCGGTGAGCAGCGACTGCTGGCTCTCAATGCGCAAGGTGTTGATTTCGTCGATGAAGAGGACGCCCTTGTTCGCTTTTTGGATCGCGCCCGACTCGAGCCGCTCGTGGGCCGGCGTTTCTAGGCCGCCGGACTGAAACGGGTCGTGCCGGACATCTCCAAGCAACGCTCCAGCGTGCGCGCCCGTGCCGTCGATGAAGGGCGGCATCTCATCACCATCATGGGTGATGAGCAACTTCGGAATCATCGCCGTCTCCTGGCGCCCGGCCCTATACGAGAAGGCGAACCAAAGGATTGCAGCCGCGATGATGCCGAAAAGGATCGTTCCCGCGTCAAAGGGCGGCGTGGACCCGGCGGGCCGGATCGACATGATTACGGAGAAGAGCACGACCATGATCACGATGAGGCCAAAGAACGTACGCTGGTCCTTGCGCTTCTGCATGGCCTCCGCCTTCTGCTCGGCGACAATCTCCTTGCCCTTGCCGGCCGGCACGACCCGGATCTTCGGCGCGTTCGTGTCTTCGGGGTTTGGGTAGGCGATAACGTCTTGGAGTTCTTCGCGGGGCATGAGCTCGGTCATCGAGCGGGCGAGCATGGACTTGCCCGTGCCAGGTGGCCCGATGAGCATGACATGGCGGTGCTGCTCGGCGGCTTTACGGACGACTTGGACGGCCTCGTCCTGGCCGATCACTTGGTCGAGCAGGCGGTCAGGGATCTCGAGGTCGGCCGTGGTCTCGAACTGCTGGCCTTTGATCCATTCCTCGACGGGACGCAACTGGGTCTGGGGGGCTTCCACGTCGCGGGCCACCGGGTTTGTGGGTGAGGGCGGAGATTCCATGTTGATCCCTAGTTGCCGCGGCTTGTTCACGTGGAGGACGGTACTTAAGCGCTTTCGCGATCCGTGGAGCCGGCCAGCGCGAAGCCTCTCTTGGTGCGAATCCACTCCACGTCGATATTTAATGCTTGTTTAAACCGCCACGGAGCGTGAGAAAGTAGGCACCCCGGAAAGGGCCCCCTTGCCGGGCGCGCGGGAGCGTCCCTGGGGGGGCTTCGTCTTTAAGAGGCGGCAGGCAATGCAAACGCGAGGCTACCAAATGAAGTGGCAGATCATGGGGAACAACATGCCGGCGCTCATCTGCGAGATGGCGCCGAACGAGAAGATGTATGCGGACTCGGGCTCGATGATCTACATGAGCGCGAACATGCAGATGGGGGCCAAAGCGCGCGGCGGGATCATGTCAGGCCTTGCGCGAAAGGCGCTCACGGGCGAGTCGTTCTTCATGACGGAATTCGTGTCGCAGGGGGGCCCCGGGGTCGTGGCGTTCTCGGCGCACATGCCGGGCCGTATCATCCCCGTGGACCTCCGGGGCGGCAAGGTGATGATGGGCCAAAAGACCGCGTTCCTTTGCGCGGAAGACACGATCGTCCTCGAGACGGCCATGCAGAAGAAGATCATGGCGGGCGTGTTTGGCGGGGAGGGGCTGATCATCCAGCGGTACCGGGGCGAGGGGACGGTTTTCCTTGAAGCGCTGGGGGACATCATTGAGATGACGCTGGCGCCCGGGCAGAAGATGCTCGTGGACACGGGCAAGGCGGTCGCGTGGGAGCAGACCGTGAACTACGACGTGCAGGCGGCCGGTGGGCTGAAGACGATGGCTTTCGGCGGCGAGGGGGTCTTCCTCGCGGCGCTCACGGGGCCGGGCAAGATCTTCCTGCAGACGATGAGCCTGCAGGAGCTTCGGGCCTCGCTGCTTGTGGGCAGTGGACGGTAGGGGAGGAAGGGCACGTGGCAGGGGCCGTGGCGGAGGGCC
>JBGPNV010000206.1:0-4740 GCA_041487695.1 Thermoplasmata archaeon
CTTGTCGAGTTCCTTGACGACCTGGAAGACGACCGCTTCCTGGTCCTCCGACACGTCGGCGCCCCCGGTGGCCGTCACGACGACCTCCTGGGGCGCTCCGCCCGTGGCCACCTGGACCTCGAGCCGCGCCTCGGCCGGCGCGTGGGCCGACGCCCGCGCGGTTGGTGCGCGCGCCGTCTGGCGCCGCAAGCCCGCGAGGCGCTCGCGCGCCTCGTCGTCCACGATCGAACGCACGGCTTCGTCGGCGACCTGCGCGAAGTGGTCGACGTCGACTTCTCCGTAGAACTCGACCGCCTTGACGAGCCCGCGCGCCAGCTGGAGAGCGTACCCGGCCTTTACGAGCCCCTCCTCCGTGGGCTTGTCGGTTGCAAGCGCCTCGCGCATGGCGCCGATGCGCTCGCGCGTGAGCTTTGCCGTCTCGACGATCCACCAGTCGCGGATCTCCGGGGTGACCTCCGTGATGTCCTCGGGCCGGAGCGACACATAGACGACGCCCGTCTCGGGCGTGTAGGTCCGGATCTTGCCGACCACGGCCACGAGGGAGGGCGTCTTCATCGCCGCGAGCTTCTTGGCGGCCTCGGGCTGGTACTGGCCGGCCGACACGTAGAACGTGCCCGTCGGGTCCTCCACCCGCGCACGGTACAGGGGCTCCTCGGCCTGCCCGATGTTCTCCACGTCCGTGAGGACGCCCACCACGAACACGCGGTTGACCATCGCGCCCAAGGGCGTGATGACGTACGAAGGCGCGTACTCGCCCTCGCCGCGCAGCTCGAGCTTGCTCTCGTTGAACTCGCCGGCGAAGAGCCGCCAGGCGACTTCCCGCTTGTTGGCCAAGGGGATCAGGCCTCCAGCGCGGTCAGGTAGCGTTCCACTTCTTTCTTCACGTCCACCGACATGGGCGCAAGGGTTTTGGCGATCAGCTGGAGGCCGAAGTCGTCGGCGAGCACGTTGCCGGCAAGCTCGAAGGGTCGGGCGAAGAGCGCTTCCTTGAGCTCGAGGCGGACCCACTCGGAGTCCATCGTCTCACGGGTCGTCTCCACGCAAGCGTCGAGCGTCTTGCCGAGCACCTTCTCGGTGATCGTGCGGTCGGCGACAAACGAGAGGCCCCCGGTGCCGTCGTCGAGGACGGCCTTGATCCGCAGGTCCGCCTCGCCCTTGCACTTGCCGTGCACCGAGCAGGCGCCCTTCTGGATCGCGCGCCGGCACTCGGGGCAGCGGAAAATGAGGCCCGAGCCCTCGCGCACGTCCACGACGAAGCCCCGGACGACGACGTCCGAGCCCCCGCCGCGCTTCTCGAGGTCTGACACGCTCGTGGGCACGGGCTTTGCAAGTTCCTCGACCGGCGGGAGCGCATCGGCCTTCAGCTTCTCGATCGCGGACTTCTCGTCGAAGGTGATCCGCGGCACGCCGCGCCACGCCTTCACGTAGGCGCCGCGGACTTTGACCACGTCGCCGCCCCGCAGGCCTACGTCCGTCCAGCAAGAGAACTGGCAGCGGCCCGTCTCGTCGGCCGCAATGCCGGAGAACACGTGCTTCTTGACACCCTTCACATCGACCTCGCGGTCCTCGACCGAGAGGATCCGGAACGTGGCTTCCACGTTCGACATCCCGTCCTTGATGTCCTTCAGCGCGAAGGGCTTCGAGTGCGCCTTGCGGTCAAAGGGGGGGACAAGGGAGTCCTCGGCCTTCGTGACCGTCGCGCGGTCGCCGATGTGGATCTCGACCTCGTCGCGGAACTGCTTCGTGTAGGCGTTTCGCACCACGATCGTCTCGCCTTTCTCGAAGGGGAACGCCGCATGGTTCCAAGCCGTGAAGGGGACCGTCTTCGTGTGGTCCCCGAGAATCCCGGACTTGATCTTCTTCTTCGCGCCGCTCGAGGTGATCTCCTTCTCCTGGACGAAGACCACGCGCGCGGCGAAGTCGACCGAGCGTTCGCCGGGGAGCAGCGTTTCGAGCGACTTCACGGCGGTGCGTTGGACGAGGTTTGCGTCCCCGCCCATCTTTTCCACGAGCTTCCGCTTGGCCATGGCCAGGGGCAGCCTGTAGGTGTTCACATACTCAAGGAGCTCGCGGGCGAGCTCCTCCCTGTTCACTTTGTCTTCTCCGAGCACCCGTGCGATTTCATCGATGTGGGGTGCAAGTTGTTCGTTGCTCATCATCTGAGAGCCCTCCTCGGGCTGTCCCCTTCGATACCCCAGGGCTTAATAAACGTCAGAGGGGGGTGGGCGAAAGCTCTCACCTCGATTTCCCATGGAAGCCGCGGCCCTCCGGTTGTGGTCTTCCGCCGTCTTGGGATCAATCGCTCGCGGGGGGCGATGCATGTACGCCCGTTTCCCAAGTGCGCTTTAATTAGGCAAACGGCCGTTTCCGCGCGTACCCAAAGGTGGTCTCTTCCACGGCCGACACGATGCGCGCAATCGTTAAGGCGAGGGGCGAGCCCAACGGGACCGAATTGCGCCGGGTGCCCGTCCCGGAAATCCGTGACGACGAAGTGCTCATCCGGGTCGACAAGGCCGGGATCTGCGGTACCGACCTCCACATCTACACCTGGGATCCCTGGAGCCAGAACCGCATCAAGCCGCCCTTGGTCTACGGCCACGAGTTTGCAGGTACTGTGGAAAAGGTCGGGGGGAACGCCCCTGGCCTCGCTAAGGGGGACTTCGTTTCGGGCGAGGGACACCTCGTCTGCTGGCGGTGCAACGCCTGCCGCACGGGCAACGCCCATGTCTGCCAGAACCTGCGCGTCCTCGGGGTCGACCTCGATGGGATTTTCGCCGAGTACGTGAAGCTGCCCGCGACGAACGTCATCCACAACGACGCCCGGATCCCCCTGCGTGTGGCCGCCGTGCAGGACCCTCTCGGCAACGCCGTGCACACGGCGTTCTCGGGGCGCCCGAGCGGTCACACGGTCGCCGTCCTCGGCTGCGGGCCGATCGGGCTTATGTCGATCGCAGTCGCCAAGGCCGCCGGCGCCCGCGCCATCGTGGCCGTCGAGAAGAACCCTTTCCGCCTCTCGCTTGCCAAGAAGCTCGGCGCGACCCACGCCTTCGACGACGGCGCCAAAGCGCTTGCCGACGTGCGCGCAATGACGGGCGGGGCGGGCGCCGACGATGTCTACGAGATGAGCGGGCACCCGAAGCTCCTCGAGCTTGCGCTGAAAATCGCGAAGCCTGCGGGCGGCGTCCACATCCTCGGGATCTACGCCGGGCCCGTGCCCGTCGACATGAACGAGATCGTCTTCAAGGGGCTGAACGTCCACGGCATCCACGGGCGCCGCGTCTTCGACACATGGACGCGCATGCAGGGCCTCCTGCTTTCGGGGAAACTCGACATCGACGCCGTCTTCACTCACGACCTCCCCTTCGACAAGTTCGACGAGGCGATGGCCGCGATGAAAAGCGGCGACTGCGGAAAGGTGACTCTGCACTGGTAAGCCACGCTAATCATGACGTGAAAGTAGGAGTGCGAAATCTTGGCCAACCGCGACCCCACCGGCTTTCTGAAGCAAGAGTACGACAGCCTCGTCGGACAAGACCTCGACTGGCGGATCAAACCCCTCATCGGGCCGTCCGCGCCCCGGTCGAACGTGGCCGGCAAGGAGAACGTGATCGTCCTTTGCTCGAACAACTACCTCGGGCTGGCGACCCACCCCAAGGTCAAGGCGGCGGCGGCCAAGGCTGTGCGCACCCACGGCGCGGGGTCCGGGAGCGTCCGACCGATCGCCGGCACGATGGACCTCCATGAGGAACTCGAGCACACGATCGCGCACTTCAAGCGCGCGGAGGCCGCGCTCGTCTACCAGTCCGGGTTCGCGACGAACGCCGGGCTCATCCCCCAACTCGTCGGCGAAGGCGACGTGATCATCTCGGACGACCTCAACCACGGGTCGATCATCGACGGCGTGCGCCTTTCGCGCGCCGACCGCCTGGTGTACGCCCACACCGACATGGGCGAACTCGAGAAGCGCCTCCACGAGGCCGACGCGAAACCCTACCGCCGGGTACTCATCATCTCCGACGGCGTCTTCTCGATGGACGGGGACATCGCACCCGTCGACCAAATTGTCAGGCTCGCGGAAGCCCACGGCGCCATGGTCTACATCGACGACGCGCACGGCGAGGGCGTGATGGGCGAGGGCGGGCGCGGGATCGCCTCCCACTTCAAGGTCGAGGGCCGCGTCCACGTCGAGATGGGCACCTTCTCAAAGGCCTTCGGCGTCGTCGGCGGGTACGTGGCCGGGTCCAAGGACCTCCGCGCCTTTGCGCTCAACAAGTCGCGCACCTGGCTCCTCTCGGGCTCCCACCCCCCCGCAACGACCGCCGCCTGCACCGCCGCCGTCCACGTCCTCGAGGCGGAGCCCAAGTGGGTCGACCGCCTCTGGAAGAACACAAACACCTTTCGCAAGGGCCTTGTAACGCTCGGGTTCGACACGGGCAAGTCGGTCACGCCGATCATCCCCGTGATTTGCGGCGAGTCCTCGAAGGCCAAGGCGATGAGCGACAAGCTCTTTGAACTCGGCGTGTGGGCGCTCCCCATCGTCTACCCCATGGTCGCCAAGGACAAGGCCCGGATCCGCACGATCAATAACGCGCGCCTCACGAGGAAGGACCTAAACGAGGCGCTCGCCGCCTTCGAGACGGCCGGCCGGGCCGCAGGCGTCCTCTAGGAGTCTGTCGGGCAACCTCTGTGGGTGAGGATAAAGCGTAGCCCCACGAAGGTCGTCTGCCTCACCCGCACCGC
>JBGPNV010000207.1:0-4737 GCA_041487695.1 Thermoplasmata archaeon
AAGGCTTGGAAGCGGGCGTTCAACCCCTCCGCCGCGCGGGGGCCCAGCACGGGGCGCGCCGGGGGGAGCGACGCGCCTTCGAAAGCTGACGCGCGGGGGCGCTTGGCCCGCCCCATCCCCTTATCTTCCGCGCGGTGCTTGGTGGACGGCGGAGTCCCGCTTTCGCATGGCGTCCCCCAACCCGCCCTATCCGTACGCATCGGCGCCGTCCTCTGCGCCGAGTTCGGCGCCCTCGGCCCCGGCAGGCGGCGGCGCGCCGGAGAGCGAAACCCGCCCCTCGTTTGCGGCCCCTCTAACCGGCATCTTCGCGCTCCTTGCGAGCCTTTTCGCGCTCGGGACCGCCTGGTACACGGTGACCGTCACGGTCTTCCCCTTCTCCGCGGGAATCGATTTCTCGTTCTTTGGGTGCGCCATCACAACGATGGGATTCGGGATCCCCTGCGACACCCTGGGCGTGGGCGGCGCTTTCGGGCCGGTTCAGCAGGCCATGGTGCCCTCGCTCCTCCTTGTCACCGCTGCGCTGGTCCTCCTGGTTGTCGCGCCGGCGCTGCTTTTTACGAGGAAGGCGGCGCCGCGGCTCGGGGGCGCGCTCATGCTCATCGCGGGCCTAATCCTCATCGTGGCGCCCCTCGTCATGATGGGAACGCTGCAGGCAGCCTTCTCGCAAGGCCCCTTCGCACAGCCGGGGCTCATCCCGGGCGTAACCGTGGGGTCCGCGGGCCCCTGGAATTCCTTCAGCGGCTCATCGACTTGGAACGGATTGCCCGTAAGTTGGGGAGCCGGCGCCGGGTGGTACGCGTCCTTCGTCGCGGCGGCCGTCTCGATTCTGGCGGGGTTCATGTCAGTCGCGGGGATGCCGGGCCCGACGGTCGTGAAGCCGCCGGCGGCGGCGCAGTACTACTCGCCAGCCTACGGCCAGCCCTACGCCTACGGCCAACCGGCCTACGCCTCCTACTACCCGCCAGCCTATGCGGCGCAACCCCCGTACTACGCGCCGGCGCCTCAGCAGGCCGCCCCCGCTGCGGCCCCGCCCGCGCAAGGCGCGCCGACAAAATATTGCCAAGCGTGCGGCACGCTGAACTGGGCCGCTTCGCCGGCCTGCGGGCGCTGCGGCGCGCCGATGGGCCCCTAAGGGGGCGCGAATGGCGGGACAGCCAAACCGCCCCGGCGAACGTTCACCTTGCTGTACAAAGCGCGAGGGGGGCGGAGGTGCCGCCCGCCCGACGCGCTTCCTGACCGTCAGGGCTTCGTGGGCTTCGTTGCGCTCGCCACGCGCGAGATGCGCACGGCGCGCAAGGCCTGGAGGCCCATCGCGCCGACCGCCACACCCGCGCCGAGGGGCAGGACCCACGCGAGAGGCGAGGCGCCGGCGGTCGCAACGAGAGGCGGCGGGACGCCGCCCGAGGCATCGATCACGAAGTTCAGGTGGCCCGGCGGCCGGTTCTTGAACGGCGACTCCCAGAGGTTGAGATAGGGGTAGCCCACCGCGCCCTCACCAATGTCGATGAAGTGCTGGCCGGGCGCGCCGACGGCGGTAAGCTCGAAGGTCACGTTGCCGTGCGCTTCCATCCCCGAGACCCAACCCGTGAGCCGGTTGTCGTAAGCCACGTTCCAGCTCGCGCTGTACTTCTCGAAGCCGAGGCCGTAGCCCTTCACGGTCACCTTCTCGCCCGCCTTCACGTGGGTGGGACCCACGATCTCGAAGTAGGGCACGATGATGATGCCGGCCGAGGCGACCAGCGTGCTCCCCGAATAGAGCATGAACTGGTGGTTTCCGCCGTGGTCGAAGGGCGTCGAAAGCGCGAGGCTGAATGCCCCCGCGCTGTCGGTCGCGACCGTGCCAAGAGACCAGTTGTGGGGCGTGACTTTCCAACCCATGAACTTCTCACCGTCCGCCATCGCCTTGAGGTCGACGCTCGTCCATTTGAGGTCGAGCGTCGAGCTCGCGGAAAGCCCCGACCCGGTGAGCGTGATGTGCTCGCCGGGCTGGAGTGTCGCCGCGCTCACCGCAAGGACCGGGCCGGAGGTTGTGGCCATCGGGATGATGGGGGTCTCCTGACCGGGCGGCGGTGCGGCTGCCTGCGCGGAGCTTGCGGCCACCGCGACCACCGCGAAGAGCATAAGCGCGGCGGCCGCGGTGGCCGGCATGCGCGACTTGCCCTTCGCGCGGCGGATCGGCAGCTCGAGGCCCGCTGCGACAAGCGCCGCTGCGGCACCGAGCGCGACAAACGCCGGCCCTCCGCCGTCGCCGGACGCCGGGGGCGCCGCGGTGACTTCCTGAGCCACCGTGCCGTTCATGTCGGTCACGGTAAACTCGAAGTGGAACATCGGGGGTTGCCAAGGCTGGTCGCCTTGCGACAGATGTGGCAGCTTCCAGGGCATGATGCCCGTGTCCGGCCCCAGGTAGAGGGCGGGCCACACATCGATGGTGTGGAGGCCGAGGCCCCCGGAGGCCGGGAACCAGGTCGTCATGTTCCCTTGCGTGTTGAAGCTGCACATGTAGCCGATGTACGCGTTGTCGTAGGTCACCGCCACGATGTTGTCGTACTGCGTCCAGCCACCGCCGGTCATATGGAGTTCGATGATGGTCCCAAGCGGCCCGGCAGACGGCGTAATCTTCGCAGTCCGCACGATCGTGAAATCGACGCTGGCAAGCTGGGTGTCACCTTGCGAGGCGAGCAGGTGGTGCGGCGGCCCGCCAAGGTCGTTGGGCACCTTGAACTCGTAGTGTAGGTTCCCCGAAGCGTCGGTGGTCACGTTGGCAAGCGGCCACGACACCTCGGCAAAGCCGGTCCCGCTCACGCGGTTGCCGACCATCGTCTGCCAGTCGATCGCTAGATTGGCCCCGGGCTCGAAGCCCGATCCGGTCAGCACCGCGTTCGTCTGGATCGGCCCTTCCGTCGGTGAGACGGTGAGGGCGGGGGCCGCAAGGCCCCCGCCCGAAAGGGCTACGATCAAGCCGACCGCAGCAACCAACCCCGCAAGGGTTTTTTCTTTCATAGGTGGGTGTTCCTCCTTTCAGACTTTCTTCGAAATGGGGGGCGGGGCCGGGGCGTCAGCCCCAGCCCTCGTCTTTCTTCTTCTCGGCTTTCGGCGCCTCGTCCTTCTTGGACTCCGAAGGCGCGCTCGCGGTCGAGGGCGACTTGCCGCCGCCGCGCCGCATCAGCACAAAGCCCGCGCCGATGCCGGCTGCCAGCCCGACGATGAGCAGGCCGTAGCCGAGCGTGCTGTCCATCATCCCGGGCTTGGCGACTTCCACGGTCTGGTTCTGGAAGACCGTCTGGTTGTGGTAGACCGTTTCCGTGATCGTCTCCGGCGCCGGCCTTGCAAGGGTCGACAGGGAGGCCGTCGCGGAACCCGCATTCGGCGTCGAGGCGCCGTCGGTGGCAAACACCTTCAACGTCAGGTTGCCCGCAATCACGCCGGTCGCCGGGACCGTCCAGGTGCCCCGCCAGGTGTTGCTTGGCGCGTCGAAGGTCATCGTCGGTGTGGCTACGGTCGTGGCGAATGTCCGCGCGCTCGAGTTGAACGGCCCCATGCCGATCACGGCGGTCACCGCGCCGCCGCGGTCAGGGCCAACGACGTACGACTGGTTCTTGTCGACCGAGTTCGTGTTCGTGTAGGCGTAGTTGTGGTTGAGGTGCAGGTCGTAGTACGGGAAGGCCACGACCCGAACCGTTTCGCCCGGGTAGAACGCCGTGACTTTCTCGCCGGTCGTCGCGTTCTCCGTCCACACGTCGGTGGGCAGGATCGCTGGGACGATCTTTACGGCGCCGTAGAAGCCGGGCGCCGGCGAGATCCC
Organism: Thermoplasmata archaeon; assembly: GCA_041487695.1. GTDB lineage: Archaea > Thermoplasmatota > DTKX01 > DTKX01 > DATEUP01 > DATEUP01. The sequence continues at coordinate 3,803 of JBGPNV010000207.1, forward strand.
CTGGCCGCGGTTGCCCAGTCCGTCCGAAGCGTTCACCGTGTACTGGAAGACGCCGATCGGCTGGTCCCAAGGCAGCTGCCAGCCGGTTCGCCAGAAGAAGTAGGCGTTGTTGTAGTTCAGCGTTTTCGTGACCCCAAGGAGATTCCCGGTCACGTTCCCTTTCGCGGTGGGCACATTGGTCCCGTTCATGATCTCGCCCGTCGAGGCGTAGCGCACGTACCCGCGCGCGATGATGCCGTCGCCGCGCTGGAATTCCTCGGCGAGCTGGCAGTTGTGGAGGTCGGCGTACGGGTCCGAGCCTGCGGCGAACTCCGTCTCGACGTAGAGGACGTCCGTCGTCTGGAGGATCGCGGAGGCCGCCGGCTCGAAGGCCGACCCTCCGGAGTTCCACCACTCGGCCATGAGCGCGTAGAAGCCGACCTGCGTGACGTTGGTCTGGAAGCCCGCCGTGGCGTTGCCAAGGACAAGGCTCATGCTGCCGACCGCCGTGAAGTTGTACCAGGCGCTCGCAATCGGGCTGCCGCTCGGCGAGAAGATGGTCACACGGTAGTTGTCGTCGCCGGTCCCGTGGCTCGTCTGGATCTCGAGCGTGATTTGCGTCGTCCGGTTCAGGTTGATGAACGACGGCGACGCGCCGAAGGCGGCGACGTTCGAACTGATCACCGCCGAGCTCACGGGCAGGGCGGGCGCCGCAAGGGCGCCGACCAGGGCAATCACAAAGCAGGCGGTCAGGGCAGTCTTGTTTCTCGGGTGTTTTGTCATGGCTTTCCTTTCTCCTCGGGACCTTCGCGTGAAAAAACGAGCTTGAAGAGGTCGCGGGGGCCGTCCTCGGCCGCCGCGCCTAGCTTGCGCGCGCCGAGCACCTGGCGCATCGCGAAGGCGAAGGTGAGCCAGACGCCGCCGACGATCACGGCGAGGGGCACGCGCACGGGGTC
>JBGPNV010000208.1:0-4736 GCA_041487695.1 Thermoplasmata archaeon
CACCCTCCGCTTCGCCACAGGGTTCGTCCGGTACGGCCGCACCGACACCCACTGCCGCATCCACGCGGTTCGCTACGCCTTCCGCAACCGCAAGCGCCTTGGGGAGGAGCGCGGCGCCATCCGCTCCTCCGGGCCCGACACGCGCGTCACGCGGTGGCTCTTCTTCCGGGAGTCGGAGCACCCCTGAGGGCCTTGAGGCCGGACTCGGCTAAACCGAGACCCCTTCCAGCACGAACTGGCTTGCGAAGAACCCCGGCGCCACCGAGAGCGCCTTGTGCACCGCGAGCCCCGCCCTGCGCCGCTCGAGCAGCCTCTCCCACCTCGAAACGATCCCCGGCACCGCGCTTGAGGGCGGCGCGATCGTGATCGCCTCGTAGGTCACCTTGAACCCCGCGTCCTCCAAGAGCCGCCTTGCCGTCACCCGTGTGAAGAAGCGCAGGTGCGTCCGGTCGAGGATCCCCGTGTCCGTGTAGTCGAAGCGCCCGGCGAGCAGGCGGAGCCGCACGCCGTAGAACGCGACATTCGGGATCGACGCGAGCACCTTGCCGCGGGGCGCGAGCGCCGCCTTGACCTTCAGGAGCGCCGCCCGCGGGTCAAGCAGGTGCTCGAGCACATCGGCACAGACAACCACATCGAATTGCCCCAAGTCCTCGATCGGCGCCGCCTCGATGCTCCGCAGCACGACCTCGAGGCCCTTCTGCCGCGCCTTCGCCGCCCGCACCTCGTCCACCTCGAGGCAGACCACCTTGCACCCCCGGCCCTGCAGCTCGACGGCGAGCGCCCCCTCTCCGGCGCCCACATCCAAGACCCTCGCCCCGCCGCCCACCCGCGCGGCGATCATCCGGTGCGTCCCGAAGCGGCTCGCCGCCATCTCTGCGCCGTAGGATGCCGTCCCCGCGCCCGGCGCTCCCGCCACCCGCCTCGCCTCGAAAGGGCGCGCTTCTCGCGCGCCTCCTTGCGCGATCGCCTCTCTGTCCATTTGAAGCTATGATCCGCCGTGGAACCGACCATCGTTTCGGGGCCCCTGGTGGAATGCTTATCTAGAGTGAGCACGCTCGCATCCAGGGTCGTGGCCTTGACGCAACGTCCGCACCGCTTCGAACGCCTTGCCCGCCGCTCCGTGGCCGTCCTTGCCCTTGCGCCCACCGCCCTTGTTGCGCTCGCGCTTTCCGCGTCGGCCCTCACCGTCACGATCACGAGCCCGCCCACCGGCCTTTGGACCGCCCTCGACACCGCCTCGGTGTCGGGCTCCGCCTCGGGTGCCACCGCCGACCGCCTCACCCTCGACAACGACGCGGACTTCGCCGGCGGCACGGAGATCAATACCTCGGTCGTCGGCGGCATCCTGCGCCACGACATCCCGGCCAGCGAAACGTGGCGCTACTCCCAGTCCTTCTTTGGCATGGCCGGCCAAGGCAGCCGACCCGACGGCTTCTGGATGTGGCCCTGGAACGGCACGGCCTGGACGATCAGTGGCGCCACCGCCGGCGTCTCGTACCCCCCGAGCCTCGTCCACACGGGCACCACCGACGAGAAGAACACCCTGATCGCGGTCCTGCCGGGCCCCCTCGTCTCCGGCACCCTCTCCTTCACCTACCTCTGCCAGGTGAGCGGCCGCCTCTCCGTCAGCGTGTCGTCCGACGGCCGCCTCTCCAACGAGTCGGTCATCGTCGCCTCCACCGGCGGCGCCGCCGAGACCTCGGCCTCGTTCAACCTCTCCACACCGCTTGGGGGCGCCCGGGCGCTCTACGTCCGCATGGTCGCCGGGGCCTCCTCGTCCATCAACTCCGTCTGCAGCCTCGACGACTTCGACATCCTCGTCGAGACCACGAAGGCGGCCTCCTCGAACCACCGCTTCTCCGACAACTTTACCTCGGGCATGGCGAACGACGAGGACACGCCCTGGGCCCTTTCAGGGGCCGGCTGGGCCGTCGTGAATTCGCCGAGCGCGTCCGACACGCCGCCCGCGCTCCTGCACTTTGTCCCTGCCAACACCTCGGTGACCGTAGAGTGGGGGCTCGCCACGCCCCTCACGGGCGGCAACTTGACTTTCCACTACCAATGCGAGGTCAACGGCTCGTTCGCGGCCTTTGCCGGGGACAGCGCGAGCGAGAGCACGCTCGTCGCTTTCGCGCTCGCCCCGGGTCACACGGTCTACAGCACGGGCCTTGCGGCGAACTTCGCGGGGTCGAGGGACTTCCACGTCCGCTTCCAGGTGAACAGCGGGCCGGTCAACGGCAGCTGCGCCGTGGACGACTTCAGCCTGAACCTGACGCTTGCGGGCAACCTCGCCCTCACGTATACGGGCAGCTACACGAGCGCCGTCCTCGACCTCGGCCAGCCCTCGAACTTCACGGCCCTCGACTGGAACGGGTCGGTCCCCGCGGGCACCACGCGCGCGATGTCCTTCCGCGCCTCGACGAACAATGTCACGTTTTCGCCGTGGGGGACCGCCGCCTCGTCCGGCCAGGTCCCCAGCCCCGCAAGCGGGCGCTACGTGCAGTTCCGCGTGGACTTCACCTCCACGCCCGGCCTTGTGAATGCGACGGTCGACCGCATCGGGTTCAACTTCAGCGGAGTCGAGCGCATCGAGGTGTCCGTGAACGGCGCGCCTTGGGCGCCCGCGAGCGGAACCTCGCCGTGGTCCGCGGTCGTCTTCCTTGTTGGCGGCTCGAACAACATCACGGTCCGCGCCACCGACTCAACCGGCACGACCGTCACTTCGGTCGTCGAGGTCCTGCGCGACACCTTCCCGCCCTCGGCTCCCGGCACGCCGCTCGCCCCCGCCGTCACGAACATCACATCGGCCACCTGGACATGGGCCCCCGCCTCCGACACCGGGCTTGGCGTCGACCACTACGCGGTCGACGTCGGGTTGACGCCGAACGGCGTCGAGCTTGGCGCCGACATCGCCGTCGCCTCCACCTCGTACACGGCAAGCGGCCTTCCCGACAACCAGCGCGTCTACCTGACGGTCCGCGCGGTCGACCTTGCCGGCCTTGTCGGGGCGCCTTCCCTGCCCTCCGCCGGCACCCTCGTCGACCGGACGCCGCCCGGCCCCGTGTCGATTGCCGGCCCCGGCGCATTCACGACGAACTCGACGCTCGCCTGGACTTGGTCGGACGCCCAGGACTACGGCTCGCTCGTGTCGGCCTACATCGTGAAGCTCGGGCACGTCCCCGGCACCGCGGACATCGCCTCGGCGACGACCACCTACACGTCGTTCACCTACTCGCTCGGCGTGAGCGGCGAGACCTACTTCCTCTCCGTGAGCGCGCTCGACGGCGCGCAGAACGAAGGGCCGGTCACCTCGTCTTCCGGCACCACAATCGACACGACGGCTCCCGTGGGCCCCACGACCGCGACCTTCCCGCCTTCGCTCACGAACCTCAGCAGCCTCACCTGGAGCTGGCCGGCCGCGACCGACGCGCTCTCGGGTGTCGACCACTACCTCGTGGCGATCGGGACCGACCCCAGCCTCTCGGACATCGTGCTTGCCTCTTGGTCGCAGACGAGCTACACGATTTCCTTTGTCGCGGCCGGCGCGCGCTACTACTTCGAGGTGCGCGCGGTCGACCGCGCGGGCAACATCGGTGTCCCCTACATGGCGCCCCCCGTCCTCGTGGACGACGCCGCGCCCCAGGCGCCCGTGCTCGACCCCGTCGCCCCGTTCGTGGGAAACCTTTCCCAAGCCATCTCGTGGGACCCTTCCTCCGACCAGCCTGCGACAAACGCCTCGGGCATCGACCACTATGTCGTGCGCGTGACCGCCGGCACCGCCGTGAACGAGACCACCGTCACTTCGCTTGCCGCCACCCTCACTCTCGTCGACGGCGTGCACTATATCGTGTCGGTCGCCGCCGTCGACCGCGCCGGCAACGAGGGTGCGAGCGCTTCGCTCGCCTTCACGGCCGACCAGACCGGGCCGCTTGCGCCCACGGGGCTCAAGGTCGTGGTGAGCGACAACTCGGGCCCCAGCCTCACGGCAAGCTGGAACGGCACCTCGGACGTGGGGGCGGGCTTGCGGGAGTACCACATCAAGGTCGGGACCACGCTTGGCGGCTCCGACGTCGTCGGCGAGAGCACCGTCACGGGCACGACCTACACCTGGACCGGGCGCTTCGACACGCCCTACTTCGTGACCGTGTGGGGCGTCGACAACCTCGGCAACGCCGGGGGGCACGCCGCGACGAGCGCGCCCGTGACGGCCACGAAGACCTCGACGGGCGGCGGGTTCCTGCCCGGGCCTTCGGCCGTGTTGGCCGGGCTTGCCCTTTGTGGGGCGGCCGTCGCGGTCGCGAGAGGGCGGCGCAAGGACTGACGGTCCTCCTCCGCGGGGGGGGGGGCGTCCCCGACATGTTGGATCACGACGAACGCCGTGAACTTCTCGAGGCGCTCATCGAACTCAAGGCCCCCTCCCCGGCCTCGTTGAACGGCTCGCCACGTTTGGGGGAATTCAGAGGTCCCCCATCCCGGACCGCGGCCCCCGCACCTCCTCGCAATTCTCCAACTGTTTTGCAAGGAGTGCGCTCGGCCCCACGGTCGTGGAAGAGTGGGCGGACGCCTCCGAGGTTCGAGACGATCGGAGGGAGGACCCTGGACGCCGGGTTTCCGAAGTCGTCTTCGAGCTCGCAAACCCCGCACTTCAGGGCGAGCTCACGGCCAAGGCCCCGTTTGCCATGACCCGAGAGGCTTGGTCGGGCGGGCTTTCCGCTGGCCGGCGCCTTGAGCCCCGC
>JBGPNV010000209.1:0-4731 GCA_041487695.1 Thermoplasmata archaeon
CGGCGTTCGCGACCGGCGGCACATCGTCCGGGTACCGCGCGATGGGGTAGCGGTCTTGGTCAAACCCGCCGGGGATCGGGTAGGGGGTGTCGCCGATCCCGTTCTGGTCCGCGTCCACGCCGAAGTAGTCGTCCCAGAGGTTGCCCACCGCCCCATCGTCCCACTGGTGGAGAAGCGTGGCCGTGTTCGCGTTGGCCTGCTCGAAGAAGAAGAGGTTTCGCGTCACCAAGCCGCCCGTGCCGTTGGGCAGGTCGAGGCCCACGAGGTTGGCGGTAAACGTGTTGCCGAGGAAGAGGAAGCCGTAGCACGGGGCGCAGAGGGCGCCGGCGGACGTGGCGCCTGCAAACGTGGAGTTCGCGACGTGGAGCCCCGTCGATTCCCGTGCGTGGAGCCCGTACGTGCGGCCGTTGATTGTGGAATTCTCGATCGTCACGTTCGTCATCGTGTCGGCGAAGATGCCCTCGTCGGCCTGCGTCACCGTGACCTCTTGGACCGTGAGCCCGTCGTAGCCCCGGGCCACCACGCCTTTGTCTACGCCCGACATCCTCACGCGCAGGATGTGCACGCCCTGCGGGGTGCCGAAGACCTCCGAAGGCTCGAGCGGCGGGGGCGGGTCCACCGGGGGGTCGGGCGGGGGCGGCGGCTGGATGTGGAGCCGCTTCGCGTTCATCACGCCCGTCGCAAAGGTCCCCGTAATCGACGAGTCCCTGAGCGTGAGGTTCGTGCCCTCGTAGAAGTCCACGCGGCCCATCCCCGTGACATTCAAGCCCTCGACCAGGAGGTTGGCTTCCGTACCCTCCGTGAGGACGGCCTCGAAGCACCCGGAGACTTCGATGTCCCGCGCGTGGTTGTCCGACCCGCGCGTGAAGCTCATGCAGCGCATCCCGCCCGAGATGACGAGGTCTTCGAGCAGGACCCGCTGCGACTGGATCACGCCGATCCCCGTGGACTCACCGGTCGAAGTCGCCGTCGAGTTGCGCACGAGGATGTCCTGGGAGCGCTCGATGAGCAGCGAGGGGTTGCCGCTGTCGAAGGTGCCGTTTTCGACCGTCACGTTGTTGCTGTCGACGATCGCGAGGATCGCGAGCGGCGCGGCGTTCACCCTCGTGGCCGATAGGTCCATCATCCACTCGATCGCCCGGCCGTTTGCCGTGTTGCCCGCCATATGCTGGCGGTAGTGCAGGGAGGCCGCGAACGCCGTCGAAGTCACGGAGAGCGCCACGCCCCGGCCGCTCACCGCATTCGCGGTGAGAGTCTGGTTCCCGCTGTTGAGGAGCGTGATACCCGTCGAGGCCCCCGGGCCCACGGTGTTGAAGTCGAGCCACTGGGTCGGGCCCGCGCCCGACACGACAATCCCCTTCGCGAAGAGCGTGATGCTGTTGCCGCGCACCTGGTTCGGGCCTGACGGGTTGAGGATCTCGATGCCCACGGATTCTTGGAGGAAGAGGTGGTCCACCGGCCACGCGTGCATCGTGATCGCGTTCCACCGGACGATCGAGTCCCGGGTCCCACTGAGGAACACGCAGAACGCCGGCTCGCTGGCGTTGAAGGTGCTGTAGCTCACGATCACCCGGGACGAGGACTGCGCGGCCACCGCCGCCTGCGACCAGTTCGTGAACGTGGTAGATTCGACCGTCACATTGTTGGCAAGCTGCGCGTAGACCCCGTCGTGCTGGCACGCGGAAACGGTCGAGTAGCGGACCGACACGTTCGTCGCGGCGCGCACAGAGATGCAGTCGAAGGCACCCGAGATGTTCAGCCGGTCGCCCTCGAACTTCACGTTCCCGTTCTCCGCGCGCACGGCCGTGCCCGCCTTGCGGATGCGGACACCTGTGAGCGAAACGCCGCCCGTGTCGCCCGACACGGAGATGCCGTCGCTGTTGCTGTCGAGGATGTCGGTATCGGAGACCGTCACCGAGCCGCTCGTGCGGACGAAGAGGCCCGTGCCCGCATGCTCGATCGTGGCGTTTTCCATTCGCAGGGTGCCCGAACCCAGCACCTTCACGCCGCCCCATAGGGTCGAGGGCGGCGCCGGCCTCATGTCCACACGGGAGCCTGGCGCGCCTACGACGACGAGCGAACCGTACACTTCGATCGCGGCCCCGCCCGGGGCACGCACCTCCACGCCCGGCTCGATGCGCAGGGTGGAGCCGTCGGGTACGGTGACCTTCCCTTCAAGCGTGTAGGGCGACCCGGCGAAGGTCCAGGTGGCGCCGCCCGCGAGCGTCCCTGCCGGAACCGATGTGGCGCCTTGCGCGGCGCCAAACATGGCCAAGGCCGCCAAGAGAAGGATGAGACTCGAGGGAAGGAGGAGGAACCCCGCCGGCCGCGGGCGTCCAAGTCTCTGGCTTGGCCGGACCGTTGACGCCCCCCGCGCGGGAGCCACGCACCTTGGGATAAGCGTTGTCAGACCGACCACTCCTGGCCCTACTCCGGCGGGCGTTGCCCGCCCTTGCGACTGCCGCGGCCCACGCGGATGCCGAGCGCGAGCCCACCGATCGCCGCCGCCGCGACGAGTCCCACGACCGCGAGCGTGGGGAACGCGGTCCCCGTCGGGACATCCCCGCCGCCACCCTGAGGCGTGAGGGGCGGCGCGGCCACGACGCGCACGAGGTAGCTCGACGAATTCGCGTTGCCCGAGGGGTCGACCGCCCGGACGAGCACGGTATAGTTCCCGACCTCCGCAAAGGCGTGCGAGGCGCTCGGGCCAGTCGAGCCGTTCCCGTCGCCCCATGACCACCCGACCACCACAAAGGTCGATGCATCGGCGCCGAGGAAGACCGCCTGAAGGAGGTCGCCTTGGGTCAGGTTGACTGCGCCGTCCCTCTCCAACGGAGTGAACTCCACTTTCACCGTCGGCGGGCGACTGTCCGTGACCACCACGGTGAGGCTCGCGTTGGCGCCGTGCCCGAGCGTGTCTTCCACGTGGACCGTGATCTGGTACGAGCCCGGGTCGAAGAACCGGTAGTTCAGGTCCCTGCCGTAGCGCGCCGTTGACAGCCCCGAGATGATCCACATGAACTCGGAGAGGTCGGTCGCGTCCGAGGCGTTGGCCGTGAATGTCGCGAGGTCGCCCGCCTCCACGCTGGAGGGCCCCGCGAGGGCGATCACCGGCGGCCTTGAATCGCGGATGTGCGCGGCGAAGGAGGTCTCGGCAAGGTTGCCCGCGCGGTCGCGCAGGTGGAGCGTGACGACAAAATCGCCGATCGTGGCAAACGTGTAGGAGGCGGTCGTCCCCCCAAAACTCGCCCGCCCGCCCGGCAAGGTGACCGTCCAGGTCGCGTTCGCGCCCTCCGGGAACCGGATGTCGTTGTCCGTCGCAAGCGAGATGTCGAAGGGGATCGGCTCGCCGACCTCCCCCTGGCGGTCGCCAAACGCGCGCAGGTCCGGCGCCGTCACATCGGCCACCTCGAAAAGGAGGCTCGCCGACCCGACATTGCCCGACGCGTCCTCCACAAAGAAGAGGACCGTGTAGGGCCCCGGCTCCGAGACGTTGAACACCGCGGGGCTCGCGTTCGTGAAGTCGATGCGCGCGCCCGCGTGCCAGAGCTCAAACCAGGTCGAGCTCCCCTTCGGCCACTCTGGGTCGTTGTCCGAAGGCGCCGAGCCGTACACGCGGAAGGGCGCGTCCTCCGTGGCCGCCGGCGCCTCGAGCGGCGGCACGGCAGGCGCCGTCACATCCCGCACAACGACCGTGGCGGTGTCCGTGTCCGAGAAGCCCGAGGCGTCCTCTACATAGAGCAGGACGGTGTAGTTGCCGGGCGTCGCAAAGGTCCAGGTCGCCACCGCGCCCCCAATCGCGAAAGTCCCATTCGTGTCCGAGATGTACCACGTGAAGATCGCCCCGTTCGGGAAGCGCGGGTCGTTGTCGATCGTCCGCGTCCCGTCCAGCTGGAAGGGCGTGTCCTCGTTGACCCACCGGTTCCCACCCGCGTCCGCGTGGGGGGGCGTCCGGTCAAGCACGGTCACCGTGAGCGAGTCGCTCGCCCGGTTCCCGCCCCAGTCGATTACCGTGAGGGTCACGGTGTAGGTGCCTGGCGTCTGGAACCAGTAGCGCGTCGAGAGTCCCGGGATCGTGACATTGACGCCCCGGTCCACGAAGGACCACAGGTACGCGCGGATTCCCACGTCGTCGGACGAGAGGTAGCCCGAGAGCAGCACGGGCTGGTCCTCGTAGGCCACGATGTCCGGCCCCGCATCCGCCGTCGGGCCCACCGGGTCGTCAAAGAGCGCGATCGGGAAGTAGTCCGAGTCGAGCCCGAAGCCAATCGGGTAGGGCGTGTCGCCGATCCCGTCGCTGTCGTTGTCGAGCCCCGTGTAGTCGTCCCAGAGGTTCCCGATCGCCCCGTCGTCCCACTGGTGGGCCGTCGTGTCCGTCGTGCCGTGGAGCGCGTTGAAAAAGAAGATGTTCCGCGTGACCAGGCAGCCGCTGCCACCGCTTAGCGAGATCCCCACGGAGTTTGCCACAAAGAGGTTCGAAACGAAAGATACGTTCGTGCAACCGACGCACAGGATGCCGCGGAAACCCGTCCCTTCGAAGCTCGACCCTTCGATGCGCGAGTCCCGGAGGGCCTCCCCCCGGACCCCGAAGACCGACCCGGAGACCGAGGAGCCGTTGATGAGCACAAACGCCGTCGCTTTGAACAGCAGGCCGCTCGACGCCTGGCGGATCGTCACATTCCGGAAGGTGATGTTCGAGGTGTTCTCGAACTCGCCAGCCACCTCGACCGC